>JAILIC010000059.1 GCA_024695475.1 Treponema sp. | reverse complement strand
GTCAAACAAGTCTTTTTCCGTCAATTCATACAAAAAACGTTTATCTTCTTCTTTTATCGATACAAAAGAACAGAGCACAGCTTCTTTTTTTTCTGTTACCGATGCAAATATTTTTACTACTTTGCAGGTAGTAAAAATAGTACGTTTACCTATAAACGGCTTATCAGACAATGGAATAGATAAAGTAACAGGGTAATCAGCAGCAACTGTAAGAAGCGTATTTCCACTAGCGCAGCCAAAAACTATATACTCATGATTTACATATAAAACATCAAATGGTTCAAATCTACCTTCAATATTTTTTATTCGGACATCAGGTTCTGTAACATACCGACAAATAGGAATAACATATACACCATTTGGTGTAATAGAATCCTTTTCTCCCTGCAAGATAATCGACTCAAGATACCTTTTTGCCTCCTCCATATGATCTTGATCGATATCACTCCATGACGGTTTTGAAAACAAATTGTACCCTTTTCCTGGTTTACAGTCTAATGCAACTGCAGCCTGGTTTTTTACCGTATAAAAAACCGATACTTCAAAACCAACAGATTTTCTTTCAGCAGCTTCTTTTATATGTGATATTTCCTTTGGAACTACAAGAGCAAGGCCAGAAGATACTCTTTTAACTATTGTTGTAAAAGATAAACCGAGACGATTAAAATAAAACTCAACCTTCACCATTTTATCACGTAATTGAGATACAGAATGAGGCGGATTTTGTAACAAGATAATGCCTTCTTCAAGCACTTTCATAGTATCTGGTCTAATTGCAATAGGAAAAACAGCAGCATCTGGCATCATATGGGTCAAACTACTTTCAACAACCGGGGTAACAACAACAGGAACATTACCATCCATAAGATATTGCAAAACTAATTGTCGCTCGATACCAGATAATGTGGAGTTACTCATTTATTGTACCTACTTTCATTCATTTTTGTTATACACATACATATGTACGATGCGTTCAAAATCTAAGCTATCAAGATATACCATACAATCACAATAACACTCATCAATGTGTGCTTTTTTGTAAAACCGGATCGGCACACGAGTCACACCATCAATTGTAAAAGGCTTTCCAAATATCCAAAAATGAGGAGCACCTCCAAACAATGACAATATATCAGAACGTACAAAATAATAAAAATAATCATATTGTTCTGCCATAAATGGAGTATCTTTTTTTTCAGATGACAATGATTGACAAAATGATTCCACTATTGCTCTTTGTTTTGTACTCAGTGATGAAATATCGAGACTTCCAAAATTTTCCAAAAATGGGTATAAACCAATCGTTGTATCCAATGCCAGAAATGATAAAGAAGCCTTTTCTAAACGATTATCATACATTTCTTCCGAGTCTAAAGGTTCTACCCATTGAACAGCTTGCTTTCGCTCTGAAATTTCATCTTTAAGCGTCTGATTCTGTATTGTATTCTGTTTTAGTTCAGTTTTAGAGCTACAGCTACAAAGCAAAAAAACATACACACCTGTCAGCAACAATATGAAGCACTGTTTCATAAACTAATAAAATTATATCACAATGCGTTAAAATTACAAATAAAACAGATTGCCTGTAAACGCGAAAGGGCTTATAATAAAAGAGTATAAATGTAATTTTAAAGAGGAGATTTTAATGAACGTACATAACCAAATGGAAGAAATAGTAACAAAAAGTGTGAATAACCTTTTTGATCAACTAAAAGAAATTAATCCGCCGTGGTTCACTTGCGATTGTGAAAATTGCCGCATGGACGCTATAAGTTATGTGCTTAATCGTGTTCCTCCTAAATATGTTGTTTCTGGGCGTGGTGTTATTTATACTGCACAAGAACTTTCTGATGGTCAGGTACAGGCTGACTTAGATGCACTTGGTATCGAGGCCATACGAAAAGTCAACTCAATCAAGCGTCCTTACCATAACACCAATAACAATAAAGCAACCCCTGCAAATAATAATTCTCCTGTATTTAACTTTCCTCTTATCACAGGTTCAGTTCTTGACGGAACTACTTTTGAGCCAGTCATTGAAGCTTCTGTTGAAATCAAACATGACGGCAAATTAGTAGCAATGATGGACCCATCTTGGAACAATCCTTGTAAAACATTCAAACTCACAAAAGGAACATATTCATTCTGGTTAAAGCCGTATACTTCAAAAAAAGTCGGCGATAGCGAGAATTTTAGTTTTACACTCGATATTTCAGCTCCAGGTTATGATACTACCACCTACTCATTTAATATTCCTGTCATAAGTAAGGATAGCGTAGATACATTAAATACGACATTCTCACTTAAAATTCAGGATCTCTATTTATTCAAATCAGGTATCGAAAACCCAATGGAATAAAGTCGCTAAAAAACTAATATATACTGCTTAGTGACACCTTCACATCTCTGTGATACACTAAGCAGTATATGAATTATGGTTTTATTCGTGTTGCCAGTGCAAGTCCCGAGGTTATCGTAGGAGATTGTACTGCAAATACAACATCACTTATATCACTTGCTCATCAAGCAATACAAAAAAACATACAACTAATTGTTTTTCCAGAATTATGTATCACAGGTTATACTTGTGGTGATTTATTTTTCCAACAAACCTTACAGCAATCCGCACGTATCAATTTAGAGCGTTATGCATCTGAAACTAAATCCTTACCACTTATTTCTATTGTAGGGCTTCCTATTGCCTACAATAATGCATTATATAATTGCGCCGCCGTAATATTTAAAGGAGATATACTTGCCATTATACCCAAAACCTATATCCCCAATTACTCAGAATTCTATGAGCGACGTCATTTTTCACCAGCACCTCAAACGACAGTATGTATTAATCTATCAGACACCTACAAACAAATTCCTTTTGGTACGCATATTTTAATTACTGATACTCATAATCCGGCCTTTTGTCTCGCATGTGAAATTTGTGAAGATGTATGGGTACCTCTCCCACCATCGACACAGCATGCCCTCAATGGTGCAACCATAATCGCAAATCCATCTGCCAGCAATGAGATAATAGGAAAAGCTTCATATCGAACAATGCTCATACAATCTCAATCAGGCAGGATAGCAGGAGCATATATTTATGCTGATGCAGGACATGGCGAATCAACGCAAGATGTTGTTTTTGCAGGACATAATATCATTGCTGAAAATGGCTCAATACTCAAACAATCACAACTCTTTGACAAAGAGTCTTTTATCTATGCGGATATCGACGTCGAACGACTTCAACAGGAACGTCGTAAAATCACTACATATGTGCAAACAGAGCAAGCTTTTTCAACTAAACAGCCCTATACAACTATCACGGTAACGTTACCCCGCATAAAACAAACAGATCTTGCTCGCTTTATCGATCCTCATCCTTTTGTTCCATCAGATATACAAAAACGTACACAACGCTGTCAGGAAGTCATCACGTTACAAGCCGAAGGTCTGGCAAAACGATTACGACATACACATGCCCAACATGTACTTATTGGCTTATCAGGTGGTTTGGACTCTACCTTGGCACTGTTGGTTACCTGCAAGGCATACGATATCTGTAATTTACCACATGCCAATATCCATGCAGTTACTATGCCTTGTTTTGGAACAACGGACAGAACTTACAACAATGCCTGTGCACTTGCAAAGTATACCAATGTTACACTTTCAGAAATACCTATTACAAAATCTGTGCGGCAACATTTTAACGACATTGGAGTCGATGAAACTGTTCATGATGTCACTTACGAAAACTGCCAAGCAAGAGAGCGTACTCAGGTACTGATGGACCTTGCAAATAAGTATAACGGCATGGTAATTGGTACAGGAGATTTATCAGAATTAGCTTTAGGCTGGGCAACCTATAACGGTGACCACATGTCTATGTACGGTGTCAACAGTTCTATTCCAAAAACATTAGTTCGTTACCTTGTTTCCTGGTTTGCTGACGAAGCAACAAAATCTTCACAATCAGATCTCGCACATACACTACATGATATTCTTGATACCCCTGTCAGTCCAGAGTTACTTCCTCCGACCGATGGAAGTATTTCTCAAAAAACCGAAGATATCGTTGGACCATATGAATTACATGATTTCTTTTTATATTATGTACTTCGTTTCGGTTTTACACCAACTAAAATATTCTTTTTAGCCCAACAAGCATTCAAAGATACGTATACCAAAGATATCATTCTAAAATGGCTTGCAATCTTTTACCGTAGGTTTTTCTCACAACAATTCAAGCGTTCCTGCCTGCCCGATGGTGCAAAAGTAGGAACCGTAAGTCTCTCTCCTCGAGGTGACTGGCGCATGCCAAGTGATGCAAGCAGTGCTATATGGCTTGCAGAAATTGATACACTTATAGGAAATAAATAAACTATGTTTAGTTATAGACATGCATTTCATGCAGGCAATCATGCAGATATCTTAAAACACAGCGTACTAGTACATATTCTCGACTACCTAAAAAAAAAGGAAAAACCATTTACCGTATTTGATACCCATGCAGGTGCTGGTTGGTATGATTTACATGACGAGCGGCTCGAAAAGACTCAAGAAGCTCAAAAAGGCATTCAATTACTTCTCAGCAAAGAGCAGCCCGAATTAACAAAATCTGAAACCATGTATTATAATATCTGCAGGCTCTACGCCAATCATGGAAAATATCCTGGTTCCCCAGAAATTGAACGATGTCTTATGCGTCCAGACGATATGTTAATTCTTTCAGAATTTCACAACACTGAAATTACTGTCTTAAAAGAACATATGGCTCAACAAACACTCTTGCCAACCTCACATTCTATAAAACCTGCAATTCATCATAGAGATGGCTATGAAATGGTTAAAGCATTAACGCCACCACTCATTAAGCGCGGACTTGTACTAATTGACCCCAGTTATGAAGAAGACAGTGACTATACTAATACAGCCCAAACTGTTGCTATCATACACAAAAAATGGTCAGCAGGTATTATTGCAGTCTGGTATCCACTGTTATCTCATCGTAAAAATGAAATCGCCACTATGAAACGAATCATGCAAGCCTCAGCTCAAGCAGGAACCAACCAAAGCGAAACACTGGATTTGCAATTACAAGTCATGAACGAATCTGCCCATACAGAAACTTCGTTACAAGAAGCAGCACATTCTTCCACTCCTCGTCTTTATGGCAGTGGGATGTTTATAATCAATCCTCCATATACCTTGCAAAGTGATATGGAAAAGGTTATCACCTATATGACAGAGACGCTGCATCTTAATCCGTAATATCGCAAATCTCATTGCTTATAAACTAGTTCCATAGTAAAATAGAGACAAAATTATGAATTTAAATGACTATCGTATCAATGCTTATAAGGCAGCCTCAAATAATTCAGAAAAAAAAACAGAAGTATCGCCAAAAATACAAAAACCTGTTTTTGAACATATCTCTAAAATAAAAGCACCTGAACCAGTAACACATAATACCACACCAAAAACATTTCTATCACAGCAATCTGCAGCACAGCAAATACAAGGCTTTAAAAAACAGACAAAACCGGTATATGCAGGTCCCACCGATGATGATGTAAAAGCAGCAGCTTCCGTGCTTACTTCAAGAGGACTTATAAAAGTCCCAGAAAAGCCAATGCAAAGTAACGGAAGCGAAAATGTATACAGACGTGTGGCAAAGTTTCTCCTCATTATTGGTGTAGATGAAGCTGCAAAAATATTACCTCACTTAACAGAAAAGCAAACCGAACGTATAATACCTGAAATTGCCTCAATACGACATGTAGATAATGATGAAGCAACATCTATTTTAGCAGAATTTCAAGCACTGGTAGAACAGGCAAAAGAAAGCGGTGGTGCCGAAACCGCAAAAACCATTCTTGAAAAAGCTTTTGGAGAACAAAAGGCAACTCAAATGATGGAAAAAGCAATGCCCCATCAGGAAGAAGAAAAGCCTTTTACCTATTTAGATGATATGGATACTGATCGTATTCTTTTACTTTTAAAAGATGAAAGTACTCCAACAAGAGCATTAGTTTTATCCTATCTGCAACCAAAAACAGCCGCAACGGTCATAAATACTTTACCTGCGGATGAAAAAAAAGAACTTATCTTGCGTCTTGCAAAAATGCAAGCAATCTCACCTGAAATTCTCCATAGAGTAAATCAGTCTATGTATGAAAAAGCTATGGCAATTTCTACAGAACGAGCAAATATCATTGACGGCAGCAGCATACTTGCAGAAATTCTCAAACGTATGCCTGTTAAAACAGAACATGATATTTTATCAAACCTCACCGATGATGATCCAGATCTGGGACAAAACCTGCGACAAAAATTATTTACCATTCAAGATGTTATCGATGCAGATGACCGAGCAATACAAGACGAGCTTCGTAAAATGACCGTCAACGATATTGCAATCCTCATCGTCGGAAAGCCAGAACCATTCAGAAACAAAATACTACATAACGTTTCAATAGGAAGAGGCGATGAAATTTTGGAACAGGAACAATTAGTTATACCTGTAAAAAAATCAAATAGCGAAGCAATTACATCGCTTTTCTTTAGTCATTTGAGACAAAAATATGAGGAAGGTCAACTCTATATCAAAAACAGAAACGATGACATCTTTGTGTGATTTTAGTATACTGTAGGTATGCCGTTAACAACTAAAGATACACACTATAAAAACTTTGAAATTATTTCTATAACAGATATACCAGATTGTTCTGCAAAGGGCATTTATCTTAGACATACTAAAACAGGTCTTGAAGTTTTTCACCTTCTTAATAATGATAGTGAAAATTTATTTGCCTTTGCATTTCGCACTCCACCTGATGATTCTACAGGCGCACCTCATATTCTGGAACATTCCGTGCTTTGCGGATCTCAAAAATATCCCCTGAAAGATCCATTTATCAGAATGTCAAATCAAAGTGTCAAGACTTATCTTAATGCACTTACTTTTCCTGATAAGACAGTTTTTCCAGCAAGTTCCATAGTTGATGCTGATTATTTTAATTTGATGTCCGTATATGGAGATGCAGTATTTTTTCCTAATCTTACTCCAGAAATATTTGCACAGGAAGCACATCATCTCGAAATTGATGATACTGGTAAATACTCCATACAAGGTGTTGTCTACAACGAAATGAAAGGTAACTATGATTCTTTTGATTCCGTTGCTTCTGACTGCTCTATCAACAGCCTCTTTCCCAACACTATCTATGCATTAGACTCTGGAGGTGATCCACTCCATATCCCTGAAATCCGCTACGAAAAATTCAAGGCATTTCATAAAAAGTATTATTGCCCCAATAATTGTCTTGTTTTTTTATGTGGTAATATTCCGACCGAAAAACAACTCGATTTTTTACAAACAGAGTTCTTAGACCGTCTTGAAAAAGAGAATCGTAAGACACCGCTTTCACTCCAAGAAATACTCAAACGAGAGACCGTGCAACCGTTTAGTAAACCTATTTTTATCGAAAAAACAGGTCCTGCATCTGATACAAACAGCAAAGGTGCTACAGTTACATTAAACTGGTTACTAGGCAAAACAAGCGATATCCATCGTTATATGGAATATATTTTTATTTCAGAGATTCTTTGCGGTCATGACGGATCTCCACTACAAAAAGCATTATTAGACTCTGGATTGGGAGAAGATATTGCACCCCAAACAGGTTTAACCACGGAAATGAAAGACTCTATCATGACAATAGGCTTGCGTGGAGTCGAACATAAAAATATACGACAGGTAGAGCAGCTCATCTTCAAAGTTCTTACCGATCTGGCTGAAAAAGGAATCGCAAAAGAAGATTTAGAATCTGCATCCATGTCCGTCAGTTTTGCAAATCAAGAAGTTCGCCGTGCACATGGACCATACTCACTCGTACTTTTGCGCCGTGTTTTGCGTAGCTGGCTTTATGGCTACAATCCAGTCGAATTGCTTAGTATGAAAACAGCTTTTGCCGAAATCGAGAATCGTATAGCACATGATGATAATTATATTCCAAAATTGATACGAAGCCTCTTTTTAGACAATAATCATCGTTCGTTAGTTTCTATTATCCCAGATCCAGACTTTACAAAAGATCGCAATGCCGTAGAGCAGCAAATCATTAAAGATATAGCTTCTCAGCAAACAAACGACAAAATAAAACAAAACATGGATAATCTTCATGCTTTTCAGCAAAAAAAAGAACAAGCAGAAGCGATAGCAACATTACCTCATCTTGCAATCAGTGATTTAAAATCAACAGTCGATATCATTAAAACCGACATCACTTCCATTACTTCACCAAAGGGAGATATTCCGCTTTTCCTTAATACAGAAGCAACAGCTGGTATCGTCTATGTCGATGTCGCATTTCCAGTTGATATACTGGATGCATCAGACTACCCATACTTACCGCTGTTTTCTTCAGTCGTTACTAATATAGGTTGGAATTCACTTTCTTGGGATCAAACCGCAGGCCTTATAGCACGTACCTGTGGTGATTTAACAGCAACACTGTTTACCAGTACTCAAGCAAACGAAGCAAAAAAACGATACGAAAACCGAGAATGGATTTTCTTTAGAATAAAAATGTTGGCTGAAAAAACAAAAGAAGCCCTTGCACTTCTTGCAGATTGTATTTCCGGTACTACCTTTTCTGATAAAAAACGTCTCCAAGATCTGGCAAATGAGTATCGCAATGACTTTGCAGAGTCTGTCATTCCTGATGGACATATCTATGCATTATCACGCTCAACCAGAAAAGTAAATCCTTCACTTGCCTCAGAAGAAATTTGGTCTGGTCTGTCGCAATTATATACAGCAAAAAAATTAGCAGAATTAGACATGAAAGAATTAGGCAAAAAATACGATTCTCTTTTCAAAACTATAAAAAGTGCAGGTTGTATCATTCATGTTACAACAGACACCGATAATACAGAGCGCGTACTATCAGCGCTTCCGCATTTTATCGAGGCAGCAGGACTCATTCCATTGTGCAAAGATAAAAAAGCTAGGCAGGAAGAGACGATAAACGCACTAACCGCACTTCCTGGAAAAAATGGCGACTCCGATATCTGTCTCATTCACTCTCAAGTAGGTTTTGCAGCCCTTACGGGAAAAGCAAGTCATTGGGGAGAACCTGGCTGTGCTCCGGAACAAGTATTAGCGCACTGGTTGTCTAATACCCTTCTTTGGGAACAGCTACGCACCGTTGGAGGAGCATATGGAGCCTTTGCTTCGGTAGATTCTGTAGAACAAACATTCAGTATTGCAACCTATCGAGACCCAACACCGCTTAATTCCATTGAAGCATGTAAAAAATGTTTAGATATCGCTGCAAAAACAGAATGGAACACAGAAACAGTACATCAGGCTATAACAGGAACATATAGTCATGAAGTACAACCACGATCTCCTGCATCTCGAGGGACGGCAGGATTTTTACGTGCGTTATATGGAATAACCGATGCTGACAGACAGCGAAAACTTGAAGCGCTTCTTGCAGTTACACCTGAGCAAGTACAACAAGCCGCAAAAAGGATTTACGAAAACATGAAGAACTCTTCAAATGCTGTTCTTTGCGCATCTACACCAGAAATAGCAAATAAAGCAACAGAACTCCCACTTTAATTGTAAAAATTATTCTGAAAACTGCCGATATTAGAAATGAATTCATATAAGAGGTCTCTAATATATGGCAGTTTCCAAACAAAACAATCGGAATAACAAGTATAAGCTGCGTGGTAGATTAAAAAAGCAAGGTTTTAACCGATGGCGCTATATATGTACCGGGCAAGACAGTGAAACTGGCGAAGAAGCTCATTTTTTTATTGAGCTTTGTATCATAAATCCAGCACAAAGTCCCAATAATATCAGTTTTGGATACCAACCAGAATTACCTGATAACGAACAAAACATTCAGGAATTACTTACCAATGCAACGTTATCAACTCCTGTAGCAAAATCCCAGCCCTCTTATGTATGTGTGCGAGCAGGAATCTGTGGAACACAAGGCAAACAAATTAATAATTTCTATCCTATCAATGAATTAAGCAGTGGAAAAGATACTTTTTCTATGAAAGTTGGTCCCTGCCTTTTTACTGATACACAACTCGAAGGCAAAGTTTCGCTGTCTGGTCCAGATACGGAACTCCACCCTGAATTTTTTAGTGACAGTGGTACTATTGCATGGAAAATCAAATACGAAAGAGAAATTGATTTTACCAGTTACTACAATGGCAAGGGTCTGGCATGGATACCAACAGGAGCAAAGACAACATTCACTGGTTCCCTCCGGGTAAATAACAAACAATACATACTATCGTCCATAAAAAACAGCGGTTATAGCGATATAGCATGGGGTGCTTCATACCCAGAACCATTCTTTCATTTATCTTCTTCATCACTTTCAAGTGTTATCACTGGTCGCAAGTTAACCAATTCATGCTTTGCAATACAAGGCTTATACAATAATAAGCTTTGCCTGTATGCCGATTTTGAAAATCAAAAACTATCATTTGTTCCACATCCCCTATTGCATCGATATGAAGCAACATGGGAATGTAACGAAAGCCCTGAATCAAAAGATGGAAAAAGGTTACATTGGTCTGTCAGCGTAAACGATAAACACTATATTATTGATATAGATATTTACTGTAAAACTACAGAACTATTTGTGCAAACTTGTGAAACACCAAAAGGCAATAATACACTGTTAAAAAACCTCTGCAGCGCATCTGGATATGGCGAAATCCGATTTTACAAAAAAGTAAAAAAGACCGTTGAAATGATTGAGCATGCTCATGCCACCAATGTATTTTGCGCCTATGGTACAACAGACAATGATGACACACCATCAACTGAGGATGAATTAGAAGCATTATAAAGAATGATAGCATCAACCTTGCAAGGGATTGTGATTCTTCATTTATTTCAGATAGCCTCCGTAACACCAGCCGACCGTTCCGGCTTTTATTGAATTTCCGTCTCGGTCTTTGGCTCCTGCTTGTACTTCGCTTTTTAAACAGTTACTATTTATGTCTCCTTTTCTTTGCTATAGCAATAATGCAAAGTACAACAATTACAATTCCTGCAATAATTGAAAAGAATATGGGCCAAGGAAATGCTTTTTTTAGAGGAATTACCAAATCATATTCTAAATTTACGTTATCATCTTTTTCAGTTTCCTTGGCAGAATTATCATATTCTTCTATCTCTATTTCTTCTGTTTTTTCGATTAAAATTGGTTCAGGATATCGGATTGTATCTTCATACTCACTTGTGCCGTCAGCATGGTGAGGCCATGTAACTGCAGAAAGTTCACTAGATTTTTCTGCTATCCAATTTTCAATTTGTACACATGACTCTGGTGATGAACGAACTAAAGTTTTAAATAATGCTTTTTTTGAAATTTCATTGATATACATATTTAAAAAATCACCATCTATTGTGAAAATAATATTAAATGGTTTTTCTTTTTCAAATAAAAACTGAAATTCGGGATGATAAGATTGTCCTCTGCCTATGTATTGGCTATAATTTGTTGACATTATCCAAACATTGTAAACAAACTCTTTATCGGTCATTTTATCTAAATAACCAATAAAGTTTATATTTTCCCATGCAACCGTATTTATGATTACATGAATAAAATAGTCTCCTAACACAAATCTCTGAACACTAAAATCATCTCTCCAAGTTTCTATGTCACCTGCACATATTTCCCATTTATCCCAGAATTTTTCATTTTGAAACATTAATTCATTTCTATTATCCTGCAATAACTGGTCATAATAGTATTTTGGAATCCAAAAATCAGTCTTAAATTGATTTGATAAAACATTCTTGTTGTTTTTTAAGATTAGATTTTCAATAGGAAAAGCATATCCTTTGTTTGTCTTCTTAAATTTCATTTCACATAAATCAATATTTTCAAGATTATCAACCCCAATACCAATAAAAGAGGTATTAGTTTCTACAACTTCACCTTTTTTAAATTTTGTAAAATCAGACATTGAAGTATCTCTTAATTCAATTTCCTTTTTTACAATAAATTCTAATTCTTGACTAATTATTTTTGTAAACAAACACATTATGAATATTGTTAAAA
>JAILIC010000077.1 GCA_024695475.1 Treponema sp. | reverse complement strand
ATACATAGCTTGATTTAAACCAAGAGTTATTTTCTAATTCAATTCCATGGCATAGAAAAAGATAAGCAAAAACTTTTTTATCTTTCTCATTAAAATCTGTAATTAAAGTTGGATTTGATTCCTGGACTTTGATAATAAAATTAATTTCATTACATAATTTCATAATTATTTCTTGACCTGATTTTATTTCAGAATCAAGAATTGTCAAATCCTCTACATTTTTTTTATGTAAGTCTATTAATCTAAATAATCTATCTTCAATTTTATCTTTATTACTTTTTTTGATTTGAATAATAATTAAGATTGTTGAAACTGAAGAAACAATAGAAGCTATAGCACTTAACCATTCAGGACTAAAATAATGTTGTTTCGTTGTGGTAGAGATTGAATTATTGTTTGTAACTGTACTATTATTCTCTTCATCAAGCGAAAAACCAAAATTTGAAATATTGAAAATTATAAACATTATTATAAAGATTTTTTTCATATTCTTTTTCCTTTTTTACTAACCACCCCAGTGGGGTGTGAGCATAACAAATATTCTACGTATCCGTCATAAACCTCTTAACAGGCAAAAAAGCCGTATAAGATGCTATTAGCAATAACGTTATTTCTTTATAATACCACAACATCGCTCAGAAAAATAGTGTTTAAAAGGTTTCCGCCTAAAATTCAGTATCATTGCTGTTTATTATTCCGTCCAGAGGACTCACAATTTCTTTAGCACCACAGCTTGCAAATGAATGGCGGAAGGTGTGGCAGCTTGCTTTTTTTATGATTCCAGATTCACGCACGGCAGCCTTTACAGCTTTTTTAACCATCGTACATTGCATTTTTTTTCCAGGCATGAGTACTGTGTGAAAAATGCAGATTTTGGTAGCGGTCTCTTACAGTAGTTGTTGATTGGCCGTTAAAGCTGTTGATGAGAACCTGTCTAACACGTCTTAGCGACTGTATAAAAGACGTCTTTAATGCTCTCTCTAAGACGTGTTAGACAGGCTGCTAAAGCCATTGGTGAAAGCCTTTAAGAATCTTCTCACAGGTTTTTGACTAGTTCATAAAACTCAGTAGCACATTTAGAGTCAGTCAGGAATGTACCTCTCAATTCAACAGTCTTTGTAATGACGTTCTTTTTTGCACCACGAAATTGAATACATCCATGCTTAGCCGTAATAATAACAGCCACATCTTTAGTACCTGTTGCCAATTGTACACACTCGGCAATGTCGGCACCAATTTTTTCCTGTAAGCTTGGTCTTTTGGCACATAGTTCTGCAATTCGCGACAGTTTAGATAAGCCTATAACCTTTCCATGAGGGATATAACCAACATAGACAGTCATATCAAACATTGGCAATAAATGATGCTCACATATTCCGTTTAAGCCAGGGCCTTCTATTTTTTCAATGACGATTCCTTTTGAAGGGCTATCAAAAAGAACGGTATTGTATTTGGCAATTTCTGCATTTGTGTATTTACAGCCTTCAAAAAGTTCCTCAAAGACACTTACGACACGATCAGGAGTTTCCACAATACCAGGACGATTAGTATCTTCCCCTATAGCTTCAAACAGTAATTTTACAGCTTGTCTAATCTTATCATGATCAAAGTCAGGCTTTTTTGGTAAGCTCATAACTCACTCTCCCCTCTCATCAAAGTCACATCGCCTATAATAGCATTTTCTCAAAAAATTGTAAGATTGTGTACTATGTATATTATACTACTAGCCAAAAACATACCCATTGCGGGTATAATAGACTTTTATTGAATTCTATTATATACTATGCAGTATGTAGTAAAAAATACTTTATTTTTCAGAATTAAAGTATACTTATTTTTTTAGTCCATTTTTATAATAAACAGAGGAGGATACCTATGAACAAAGCTACAGTAACAGGATTATGCAGCCTTATTCTTACCCTTGTCGTATGTACAACTGCATGTAGCAGTAAAAAAACATTTACTGGCAAGGCAAAAGGCTATGGTGGAGAAATCTCAGTAGAACTTACTGTTGCAAAAGACAAAATCACAGCCGTAAAAATTACAGGAGACAAAGAAACTCCTGGAGTTGGTGGTGAAGCTGTAAAGCAAATGCCCGCAGCAATCTTTAAAGCACAAACGTATGAAGTTGATTCAGTCTCAGGAGCTACTATTTCTTCAACCTCCATCAAAAAAGCTACAAAAGCAGCCATGCTGGAAGCAGGTCTTATCAAACAGGCAGATCCTTGCGATGCTGGTGGTACCATCACGCTCGAAAGTATCAACAAATACCTTAACGAAAGTGCCGATATGGGTGCAGGCAGTATTGCCAATGTTGTAGCAGTCATTCCTATCAAGCACATCAATGGACCTCGTGAAGAGCATGATTTTTATGCATTCGTTAACTTTAAGTACAAAGCACGTAACTTTATTAAATATCAGGTAACATATTTGTCATGTACCTGCCGAAGTGCAGAAGTTAACTACTGGTCTACCGCATATGTTGAACTGACCTTACCAAAGAGTGGTAATATCGATGATTCTGTCATCAAGTATATGTCTTTTGATTACGACTCTGAAGGTCACTATCTTACCGGATTCTGGGGTGACTCTAATCCAACTCCTGCAGGTGCAACTTTTGAAGACTTTAAGAGGGAATATATTCCATTCTTTATCGGAAAAGACTACAAGTATATAAAAACACTCAGTACTTCCGATGATATCGCTCCAGAAGATTATAGCGCCGGTGAAGGTCGTGCAAACTATCGAGTAGATAGTTTTACAGGTTCTTCAGTATCAACCAACAATATCATCCGCATGCTGAATGCCCTATACGAGTATCACGCATCAGATGAATTTTTTGCAAATACAAACTCATAATAAGTAGTATATAATGCCGACTTGCGCAAACCGCAGGTTGGCTTATAAATATCATTTCATTATATCGTGGAGGAATATATGAAAAAATTAGTAATGATACTCAGTGCACTGAGTATTTTGGCATTGTTTACCAGTTGCGAAAACAAAAGTGAACCAGCACAGGCAGCTGCAGCTCCTGTAGAGACAAAAAAGGCTCTACCAGCTCCAGTTGATACTACCAACCCTGAAGCAGCAAAAACACCGTTTGCAGCTGCTTGTTCAACAATTAATGCTACAAACCTGTTTGAGTATTTAGGTCGCGATGATGTTCTTTACATCGACTTGCGTGATTATCCAGACTATCAGAAAAAACACCTTCGCAACTTTGAATGCATTCCATTCTTTGCTTTTATCTACAACAAAGATGCTGGTAAAGATCCATCAAAGATTCAGTTGTACGGTGGCGCTTTTAATGAACCAGTAGCAACCTATCAGGAATCAGACGAAATGTTGGAAGTATTCTTCCCAAAGGATAAGACTATTTTCTTCATGTGTCAGAGTGGTGGACGTGTTGCTCAGCTTTTGCAGATTCTTAATGCAAAAGGTTACGATATGTCAAAAATCTATAACGTAGGTGGTATGGGCCAGTTTACAGCCCCAGGATTCAAGGACTATACTGTTGATGCTCTTGAATTCAAAGTAAACGCAACCTATGCTATCGAAGGTTTGACCAAGAACTAAGTTTTATCTTATTTAAGGGGTAGACTGCAATTCGAGTCTACCCCTTATCTTCTAATACTACATGAACTATTCCATTAAAACACGTTATTTATTACAATACAGCTTTCTTTGCCTGTTTTTTACAACCTGCCGAGTACAAACAACATCTTCTGAACAAAAACAATCAGCACAATCTGCAGAGGATACGCGCATTTGTGCATCCGTCCAAGCTGTAAGCGGAGAATACGTACCTCTTTTTCATACTAACGTCTTTATTAAAAGTGACAATCAATTGCTTGCTGATGCTATCGAGACTCGTCTTATCTACTATCATACTCTATTTGATCGAAATCATTATTACTATGATACTCATAGTGAAGGTACAATAAAAAATCTTAAACTCATCAATGAGTATGCAGCAAAATCACACACCATCACAGTCAATCAACAGCTTATTGATATACTACAACACAGTTTGCATCTTATGGCCTTGACCGACAATTCATTTAATATTTTTCTTGCACCAGTCAGTGACCTTTATACAGGAAAGTTTTCTCCATTTCCTGTACAAAATACAGATCCAGATGCTCGACTTATACAACAGGAATTACAGCGGGTTCTTACCCCAGAACAGGCAGCAACATATATTACCTGTACCAATGAGAACATTGCCTTTACACGTCCTGATAACCAACCGCCATTTATAATGGATTTTGGGGGAATAGCAAAGGGGTATGCAGCCTGGCAAATTCAAAAAGAATTTTCCCATGATACGTACATGGTAAGTCTTGGAAGTAGTACCATCATTGCCAATGGAAAAAACTATCGTATTGGGGTTGCTTCCACGTATTATAAAACACTTGCCCTCATACAACTTGAGCTTTGTGCTGGCATGGCATTATCTACCTCAGGAACAAGTAACAACTATTATATCTTAGCTGATGACGGCACAACCATTAGGAGCCATATTCTCGATCCCAAAACAGGATATAGTCATGACTACTACTGGTCTGTCATTGTTATTGGTGATAATGCGATGGTCACAGATGCTTTAAGTACTGCACTATTTAATATTCAAGACAAAGATATGCTGCGTTCCATTATTAACTCTGTACGTAAAGCGTATAATTGCTCAGTTGAGGTTTGTTTTGTAAAAGACGAGTCTCGAAACGATAAAACAGTATCACTTCTTATGACTTCTGGTTTTGAACCATTTATTCAAAAAGACTATAAAGGGATAGGCATTGTTTCAAAATCATTATTATAATACAAGTATGTGTAACAAATTATCTTCAGTAACGGTACTAGTTTTCTTTACACTAATCGCTTTTTTTACTTCTTGTACGCAAAAAACTACTGGTAATACGACCAGCTCAATAGCATCAACTGAAGAAATAAAAAATGATATTACACCCGTAGCGTTACCTCAAAAAACTATCGCAACAAGTATGAAAATGAGTGACTCTCCTATCACCCCTGAAAATATTGATGCATTTTTATTTAGGAATGACTGCCTCTATATTGATGTACGTACACCAGAAGCATTTTATAAAGAAGGTCATATTGCAGGATTTACTAATATACCATTCTACGATTACATAGCTGGTTTTCCTGGATCGCATAAGCCTCTATTTGAAATGACACGACAAGGGGGAACGTATCTCGGTGATACAGGTTCCTACATAGCCAACTATGAAGAATCAGGTGCAATACTAGGCGATATGCTTGATACATCTAAAAATATTATCGTGATATCTACTGCAGGGGTTGAATCTTGCTATTTTTTAAATCTCCTCGTACAGCTCGGTTATAACCCAGAAAAACTCTATAATGCAGGAAGTTTTACCAATGGAATGGGAAGTGATATTGCATACCGTACCTTTGCAAATGCTCGGTATTTGGTATCAGGCCTAGAACTCTCTGATACTAACGTAACATTTACGCTTTCAGGGCTGACACCAAAACGATAACGAATAGCTGCACGTACATGCAGCTATTCTGCTTGGAGTAAAATTACGGAAGGTGCTTGGTTTGGTTGTTGGCAAGCATATACATGAATATGCTCATAATAATCTACTGCGTTTTTACTCGCAGCTGGACGTATTTGTATCCATCCATAGTCAACTGATGTAATATCTGTTGCTGCTGGAACTTTTGCAGCTACATCATAACTTGCAGTATAATTTTCCAAGTAGTCTAGGTTAAACCCTGCAGCATGGACGAGAATCAACGTACTATTTGCAAATTCTGGATGTTTATCTCTTATCGACTGAAAATCCCCGCTCAATGCTTTTGTAATCCAAATTGGCTCTGGACTACCAAATCCTCGATTTTTCCAGCCAATAACAGTATCCACATCAGGAATCTCTTTTGTATCAACAGAATCATTTTTACTGGAGTCTGTTACGTCAGATTCTTTTTGTTTAACTTGATTTGATGTTGTAGAAGAACAACCAAAAATGGTATGGAGACTTAAAATCACAAAAAGTGAGCTAGCCCCTATCATCATTGGCATATTACATACTTTTTTAAAACAAGACAGTAGCATACTATCTGTATCGGCAGATAGTCGTACCGTCTTGATACAAGGATGTAAACTATTGACTCAAAATCATGCGGTCGTTAGCAAACTCGCCACCACTTACCGCACCAAACTTTGCCAATAAATCAGATACCTGCAGATGCTTTTTTTCTTCGCCGCGGACATCATATACAATACGACCACCGTTCATCATGATAAGACGATTACCATATTGGATAGCATGGTTCATATTATGTGTTACCATAAAGGCTGTTAAGTGATCTTTTTCAATAAACTCCTCTGTCAAATCCAAAACGCGCTTAGCCGTTTTTGGATCAAGAGCCGCGGTATGTTCATCAAGGAGGAGCAACTTTGGTTTTTGCAAGGTTGCCATGAGCAATGTCAAGGCTTGGCGTTGACCACCAGAAAGCAAGCCGACCTTGCTTTTGAGCCGATCCTCAAGACCAAGATCCAACTTTGCAAGCTTTTCTTTATACATGGATCGTTCAGAAGATTTTATACCCCAGCCCAATCCGCGTCTTTTACCACGTCGATATGCCATGGCAAGATTTTCTTCAATTTGCATATTTGCAGCTGTACCCATCATTGGATCTTGAAATACACGACCTAAATAGGTAGCACGCAGATGTTCTTTTAAGCGAGAGAGTTCTACACCATCAAGTTCAATCGAACCACAATCCGGCATATGAACTCCAGCTATCAAATTAAGCAATGTTGATTTACCAGCACCGTTACCACCAATAACAGTAACAAAATCACCATCCTCCAATTGCAAATTGATATCAGTTAATGCTTTTTTTTCTGTAATAGTACCTGCATCAAATGTTTTATAAATGTGTGACAGCTTAAGCATTTGATCCTCCTTGGGATGTAGCTGCCCGTTTACTATTTTTTATATTGTTTTTTATTACTGGTACAGCCAGTGCACCTGCAACTATGACTGCTGTAAGTAGTTTTAGATCGGTTGATTTTAATCCCAATTGTAAAACGACAGCTATAATTATACGATAAACAACCGAACCAATAACGACAGATATTAAATATGCACCAAAGGAGATATGATGTCCACGAACAACTTCACCAATAATTATTGAAGCAAGTCCAATAACGATGGTACCTGTCCCCATACCAACATCTGCATAACCTTGGCTTTGTGCAACAAGTGCTCCAGAAAGGGCTACAAGTCCATTTGCAATCATTAGTCCCATGATTTTCATCGTATCAGTATTTACACCTTGTGCTCTAACCATACGCTCATTGTTACCTGTAGCACGGATGGCACTACCGATTTCTGTACCAAAAAACCAGTACATGACAATAATAATAATTGTAGAAAATAAAATACCAACCAACAAGGATGAAAGATTTGGAGAAAATCCAAATAAACCCTCCAAAGCGTTCATAATGGTTGTAGTACCTAATAATGGAATATTTGACCGCCCCATGATTCTAATATTAATAGAATACAAAGCAATCATCGAAAGAATACCTGCAAGAATTTCATGAATATGCAGTTTTGTATGTAACAGTCCTGTACATAATCCACATACTGCTCCCATAACAAACGAAAACAAAAGAGCTAATAAAGGATTCATGCCTGTGGAGATAAGTACTGCAGTTACGGCACCACCTGCGGCAAAACTACCATCAACCGTCATATCTGCAATATTTAAGATTCTAAATGTCAGAAGAACGCCCAAAGTCATAATGCCCCAGAGGACACCTTGAGCAACAGCACCTTGGATTGCTAATAATATACCCATATTGAAAACCTTTGTTATTTAAATATTCGCTATATTATAACAACTGCAATGTTGATACTCAATGGTAAACCTGGGACATTTTTAATTTTATTACAGTTTTTTTATAACATTAATCATTTCTAATGCACCAAGAGCACAATCATATCCCTTGTTACCAGCTTTTGTTCCAGAACGTTCAACTGCCTGTTCAATATTTTCTGTTGTCAGCACCCCAAACATCACAGGAATGCCTGTAGCAAGTGAGACATGAGAAACACCTTTTGACACCTCATTACATACATAGTCATAGTGCGATGTAGATCCTCTTATAACAGCACCCAGACAAATAATAGCATCATACTGCTTGCTTTCGGCCATATGTTGTGCAGCAAGAGGAATTTCGAATGCGCCAGGTACTTTTGCCAATGTTATGTTATCTTCTGAAACTCCATGGCGTTTTAATCCATCAAGGGCACCATCAACAAGACGAGAAACAATAAAATCATTAAAACGAGCTGCAACAATACCAATTTTGACTGCTCCTTCCGCAGCAACATTTCCTTCAATAATATGCATAGTATATTCTCCTTATATATTTTTAGAACATTGATAACAGATGTCCCATGCGTTCTCTTTTAGTCTTAAGATAAAAACGATCAAACTCCTGAGGTTCTATTTCAAGCGGTACATGCTCAACAATACGTAGGTCACAGCTTGGATCGACTAATTCCTCCAGTTTTTTTGGATTATTTGTCATAAGCCGTAAGTCATGTACTCCTAAGCTCTCCAAAATCTGGACACCTTCATAATATTCACGAGCGTCTTCAGGTAATCCCAATTTTAAATTTGCATCAACGGTATCAGCTCCAAGATCCTGCAGATGATACGCCTTCATCTTATTAACAAAGCCAATACCACGACCTTCCTGACGCATATAGACCAATACACCGCGGCCCTCTTCGGCAATCTTTTTCATAGCTGCATCATACTGCTGTCCACAATCACACTTAAGCGATCCAAAAGCATCACCAGTCAAACACTCTGAATGTACGCGACATAATACAGGCTCACCATCAGCAATATCCCCCATAACAAGTGCGACATGATGATTTCCTGTTACTTTGTTTACAAATGCATAAATTGTAAAATCACCATAACGAGTTGGCAAACGAGCACTGGCAGCACATTCCATTATTTTTTCGTGATATTTGCGGTACTGTATTAAATCTGCAATAGTAATTAATTTAAGGTTCCATTCTCGAGCCATCTCTATCAATTCTGGAAGGCGTGCCATATGTCCATCATCTTTCATTATCTCGCAGCACAGGCCAACTTCTTCCAAACCTGCGAGGCGACACAAATCTACCGTTGCTTCAGTATGTCCGTTACGTTCCAAAACGCCATTTTTAACAGCAATCAGAGGGAACATATGCCCAGGACGTCTAAAATCACTTGCTTTTGAAGCAGGATCTGCAAGTTTCATTGCTGTAGTAGAACGCTCATAAGCAGATATACCTGTAGTTGTATCTACATGATCAACACTGACAGTAAAAGCAGTACAATGGTTATCGGTATTTACCGGTACCATGGGTGTTAAATTGAGACGCTCTGCTACAGCTTGAGAGACAGGAGTACATATCAAACCTTTACCATGAGTCGCCATAAAATTAAGGGCAGGACCATCAGCAAACTGACCAGCGATGATCAGGTCTCCTTCATTTTCACGATCCTCATCATCAACCACCATGACCATTTTACCATTACGAATATCTTCTAATGCTTCCTCTATAGAAGAAAAAACTACCTCATCATTGCATTCCATACAGATCCTTCCTTTTTATCCTCTTTATTTAAAACACCGGCAACGAAACGAGCCGCATATTTTCCTAATACATCACACTCAATATTAACCGTACTACCTCGATGTTTTATTCCCAGAGAAGTTACTTCTCTGGTATGGGGAATAACGGATACAGAAAAAACGCCATCTCCCCCTTTTATATCTGAGACAGAAACAACTGTTAAACTAATACCATCAATAGCAACAGATCCCTTGCGTACAATACCTTTTATAAGAGCATTAGCAGCACGTACCGTATAAATAACTGCATTTTTATCATGCGCTACTGATGTAATAGTCCCAGTACCATCGATATGACCAGTAACAATATGACCTCCAAAACGACCATTAGCACTCATTGCACGTTCCAAATTCACTTTTGTACCAGCATGAACCAAATGTAAATCGGTACATCGTATCGTTTCGGGCATAACATCTGCTGTAAAAAAATCACTTCCTACAGTTGTTGCTGTCAAACAAATACCATTTACAGCAACACTGTCTCCGATTTTTAGATCATCCAGGACTGTAGCACAGTGTATTTTTATAAAAGATGAGTTTCCTGCCTGCACCAATTGTACTACGGTACCCTGCTCTTCAATAATTCCTGTAAACATTATTTTTGCACCTCATATTCCAATAGTACATCATCACCCACCAGACGCATTTGCGGTGCTCCAAGCATAAAGGCTTGTGAAGGATCAAGTACTCCATTTCCAGCAACAGGCGTGTAGCTTCCTTTAGTCCGAGATCCACTACCAAGGACTTTAGGAGCAATAAATACCTGTACCTTATTCACTATTCCAGATTCAAAACATGAATAATTTAATGTTCCTCCTCCTTCTACCATAATGCTGTCTATTCCTTTTGCCCCTAAAATATGCATAGCCTTATGTAAGTCAACATGACCATTTTTTTCAGGCACACTCACTATCTCCACACCCGCATTACGCAAGCCAATTGCTACCGTAGATTTTTTTAACAATGATTCCGAAAGCGTCGTTAAAATAATCACTGGTGCCGTTTGAGCAGTCTGTACCAGCTGACAGTCCAAAGGAGTACGCAAATGGCTATCACAAACAATACGGATTGGTTGTCTTATCGAATACTCAGGATTATGACTTTGTGGGATACGACAGGTAAGTAAGGGATCATCATTCAATACAGTTTGAATGCCTACCATAATAGCTCTATATATTTCTCTCTCCTGATGTACCAGCAAACGAGATTGTTCATTACTTATCCATCTGCTATTACCGGTATGGCAGGCAATCAAACCATCAACACTCATCGCATATTTGAGCAAAACATAAGGGGTTTTAGTAGTTATATAATGAAAAAATATCGGATTAAGGGCATCACATTCTTCACGTAAAATATCGGTAAACACTTCGATACCTGCTTCACGTAATTGTACAATTCCCTTTCCGCTAACAAGGGGATTAGGATCGCGAGATCCTATAAACACACGTTTAAATTGACAGTCGATAATAGCCTGTGTGCACGGAGGCTGCTTACCAGTATGGCAGCATGGTTCCAAAGTGACAAATAAATCTGCGCCCCGGCAATTAGCTGCCCCAGCAGCTTTGATGGCATTACGCTCAGCATGCAAATCTCCATATATCTTGTGATACCCTGTAGCTATAATATTACCATCTTTTACAATTACAGCACCTACAAGTGGATTAGGATTAACATGGCCTATTCCTTTTTTTGCCTGTTCTATTGCGAGCTTCATATTATTTGATATAAAACTATCAACCATATAAATAGTTTTATATCAAAACGTTTACGCTGTCAATATAGTTTTATATAAAACCACAAATAGTAAGCATAAAGCCTTGACATCTCCGTTTTTCAGGTTGATAACAATTATCAACCTGAAATAAAAAGAAGACTGTCTTGAAGTTATATACCTTCGAAGACAGTCTTCTTTTTTCCAAGACAATTTACATAAGAACTAATTACTTAAAAAATACCACTATTACAAAAGATCATAAAAGTGATTTTTTTAACGGGCTCTTATTTCAGGTCAGCAGGGATAGTAATACCAAGCTTTGAAGCAGTATCCTGATTAACAGTTAAATCACAATTTGACAAATACTGAATTGGCATTTCTGCAGGCTTTTTGCCATCACGCAAAATCTCTACAGCCATTACAGCGGTTTGTTTACCTAATTCATAATAATTGATTCCATAAGTTGCAAGACCACCAGCTTTAACCATGTTTTCTTCACCACAGATAACTGGAATCTTATTCTGGTTTGCAACCATTGCAACTGTTGCCATACCTGCTGCAATCATATTATCAGTTGGGGTATAAATAACATCAACTTTACCTACCAGACTCTGAACAACCTGCTGTATTTCATTAGAATTAGATACGGTTGCATCAACACAAGTAAGACCAAGCTTTTTTGCCTGCTCTTTTGCCATATTAATCTGGAATACAGAATTCTGCTCACTAGAGCAATACAACATTGCAACTTTTTTTGCATTTGGAACCAATTTTACCAACAAATCAATCTGTGCAGCACAAGGGGTCAAATCAGAAGTTCCTGATACATTTGTTTCTGGCTTTTCGTTAGACTTTACCAATTTTGCAGAGGCAGGATCAGTAACAGCTGTTACTAATATAGGTATTGTTTTTGTCATGTTAGCTACAGCCTGAGCTGCAGGGGTAGCAATAGCAAGAATCAGATCATCTTTATCATTGATAAGCTTTTGAGCTATTGTAACACAGTTTGCCTGCTCACCTTGAGCATTCTGATAATCGATTTTAATATTTTGTCCAACAACATATCCTGCATTAGCAAGACCATCAACAAATCCCTGGTAACTTGCATCCAAAGCAGGGTGTTCTACCAACTGGATAACGCCAATCTTAAGAACCTTTTGACCATCTGCGGTTTGACCTGCATCTTTTGTTCCTGCAGCAAAACACACGGTCATCATACATAGTAATCCTAAACTAAAAATGGTTCGTTTCATACTCCCTCACATTTCAATAATATAGTTTCTTTGTATAATAACTATAAATTTGGCTTTGTAAATAGTCAAGACCTTTACTATTACTGCATCTTCTATCACCAAGCAATTAGAATGCCGTCGGAACAAAATCGATACCAGTTGTTTCATCAAATCCAAACATCAAATTCATGTTTTGTACAGCCTGACCAGAAGCCCCCTTTATCATATTATCAAGGGTAGAAACTAGCTCAAGCATTTTTCCATTGTTCACTATATACACCTGCATATCACAATAATTTGAGTAACGCACATTGCGACTTACAGGACTTACCCCACTTGGTAATACGCGAACAAAAGGTTCATTTTTATAAAAATCAGTATAAAGAGACCGTACTACAGCAGCTGGATCTTCACTCTTTACCAACTCTTTACTATATAAGTCTGTTAACGGTGCATAAATAGTAGTAACAATACCACGACTCTGAGGAATCAAATGCGGCGTAAACACAATGCCAACCTCTTTACCTGAAGCGATCGAACAGTTTCTGGCAATTTCAGGCTGATGACGATGAGCGCCGACTCCATAGGCAGAAAAACTTTCACCACAATTACAGAATGTATTTGTTTCTGTCGTTTTTCGGCCTGCGCCAGTAACACCACTTGCACTATCTACGATAATTGTATCAGTATTCAATATATCGGCTTTCAAAGCAGGGAGCAGTGCCAATGTTGCCGAAGTAACATAGCATCCTGGATTACCTATAACGCGGGCATTTTTAATAAGCTCCCGATTCATTTCTGGAAGACCATAAACACTTTCTTTATGGACATCTTGATACTCCCAGTCTTTTTTATACCATTTTTTAAAAGTTGCCTCGTCTAGACCAAATCTAAAATCAGCACTTAAATCAATCAATTTTTTTCCATGATGTACACAATAATCTGCATATTTTTCAGCAATACCATGAGGGAGTGCTGTAAATACGATATCAGATTTTTCAGTAACCTCATCAGCCGTAAGTAATGCACCATCGGTTTTACCGCGTAACTGTCCACGTAAATTAGGATAGATATCTACGAGATTTTGCCCCTCAAAACTAACAGAGCTCACATAGATAGTTTTTACTTCAGGATGTGCCAATAAAATACGAACAAGTTCGACACCTGCATAACCTGTTGCACCGATAACACCAGCTGTAATCATACTCTCACCTCTTTTATAAATTTTGCTCTTGCAAAAAATTACACGCTAATGTTACACTACGCCCATGAAACTTGCAATAATGAATAAAAAAACAATTCTCTTTTCTTTGTTAGTTGTCTCATGCATTGGCATGACATCTTGTAAATCAAACAAACTCATCCTAGATGAAGATATGACCGTACAAGAAATTCTTCAACAAGGACAAAATTATTCTCAAAGCTATAAATATAAAAAAGCATTATATTGTTATAATACGGTTATAGATCGCTATGGAGATGATCCCGTCACCTATGTAGAAGCTAAATTTGAAATAGCCCATCTCTATATCAAACGAAAAAAATATAACCTTGCCAAACCTATTCTTGAAGAGATCAAGGAATTATATGCCAGTAGTATTCCAGGCACACTTCCTGGTGCATACAATAAACTAGCCAGCCTTGATTTGGAAAAAATCCCCGAAAAAGGCAAAAAACAAAAGATCTCTAAAAATGTCGATAACCAAGCTTTGTCTCTCGACGAAGAAGCTCCAGATCGATACTAAATAAATGAGACACTATCTCGCTGGCGATCTGCATTGAGATTATACTGTTTTTGAAACAGTTTTTTCCTTATCTTCCCCGTTTTGACTTATCATCGGGGAGGATAATGGCATTTATATGAATGTCTTTTTCATCTGACAATTTCTGTACGAGTTGTTTCGTATATTTTCCTGTTCCTCGTGGACGTGGATGAGGTTCTGCATCACCGATAAGAATTACCCTTCGGGCAGCATGAATGTCCCAATCATAAAAACTGAGTGCACCATACATAGCCTCATATACTGCTTCTGGAATATCGCCACCTTCAATACCTTTTATCGTAAAACTATTCAAATTAGTAAGGAATTCCGATAAATCATCGGTAAAATCAAAAAACTTAACGGGAATTCCTTTATACCGCCAAGAATCGACATAATCTCTATACAACAACAAACCAAGTCTAACATGCTTAAACTGCCGTAAATCAATCAATAGTCGTGGAATCAGTTCCTTGCGCAGCATATCAATATCATCCTGCATGCTTCCTGTCGCATCTATGGCAAATACACAATCAACATTTTCTTTTGGCTCTATGGCATTGATAATTTTCATAATGTCATCAACAATTGTTTCTGGACCTTTTGAATAGGTCATCAATTCAGACAGTTCTTCAAATTTTGCAGCCGCAATTGGATTATAGTCATCTGTCAATACAACAACTTCAGGTTCCTCAATGGGAGGTTCTGGAGTTGGTTCAGGAGCAATCGGTTGTTCTACAACCGGTTGTTCCACAATTGGCTGTTCTACAACCGTCTTTTCCACAACAGGAGATTTTGGAGGAAGATTACCCAAATCAAACATAAACGGGTTATCGGCAAAGCTACCAGTATAGTCCCCGAAAGGTTTTGAAAAGGCTCTAATATTAATAAATGTTCCCTTACTGATATGTATAACACCATTACGTTCCCACGGATATCCATATTGCAACGTTGCGGGTATATAGATATGAAAACTTTTTCCAAAAACAGGATCATCTTCAACGGTAGAATCAATCAAGCTGTATCTCGCCCATTGAGATGTTAATGGCTTACCATCAAGGTATCGGACTTCATCACCATTAATTGCATTCCATTCCATGGCACGGTATGCATAATTATCATCATGTCCTTCCGGATCTTTTGTAGTTTCCGTAAGCATAATGGATTCCATACCATCTTTTTTACGTATATATAAATGATATCCAGTCTCACTAGCAAACCCTTTATTACTTTCAGGCACTAAACGAATATCAGACGGTCTGATCAAAAGAGAATCATCTGCAAAAGCACACATTACCAATACAAAAGTTACAAAAAATAATGATATTACTTTTTTCATACATTTTTATCATCGGCATAAAAATGAATTACCCTCATTGAAATAACTGTGAACTATGATATAATGTCTTTACTGTGGCTAAAGATTTAGAATTTACTTCGGTTGATATAACCGAATTTTTTGATGATAAAACAACATCCTCTGATAATCAAATTCAAAATGATATTATTGTTTTTACAGATAAACAACGAACAATGATTTCAGATTTAATCGCTGTTCTAGAACCAATAAACAGTTATCGTTGTGAAAAAATCAGGGAACGCATACATGATTTAGAGAGCCTCGTTGCAAGCATAAAAAGATTTCCCTCGTTGTTGGAGCGGCATGAACTTACAGCAGATATGAGAACCCCTCAATCCCTCATCGACTCGCTTATTTCCAACCAAAATGAAGGCGACAATACTTTACAACTGCCATCAAAAGCAACTTTAGGTAAGGGATTCCTTGTTTCAAAGATTCATACCTTCTCATCGTTACGAAAATTATGTAAACGTATTCCAGAATTAAATCATTTAGAACCTGACTTCAATCTGGAAACAGTTTCGATGATGTTTCTCCTTCTGGCAGAAGATGTCTACCTAAATCTTATCAGAGACACTTCAATTCCAACAGAATTTAGGAGAAATCTTGCTATGGCCCTCCTTTTATTGTGGGAACATAGAAACGATCAGACTATCAGCGATATAGCTCCTGTTCTTCAAACAGTTTGGAATGCTAGACGTAAATTGGCACCAGCATTTGGAACAATGGTTGGAACCAGTGAATTGCTTCTGATGTCAATTCAAATGGATCAACAATGGATTAAGTTTATCAAACAAAAATTAGGAACCCCTGAAGTTTCACAAGCAATGGAAGAGTTTTTATTTGGACTGTCATTTGAACAAATAAATACACTGCGTTCTATTTTAAAAGAAAGAGGAATTGCTGCTGTAGGACGTGATGAAGTATCATCGTTCCTTGGTCAGCATGTTAAAATTGATGCCGGGCTCGATTATCGAGACTTTTATTCTATGTATACATTACGGCGTGACAATGCTCGTGCAAGGCGGCGTATGAATCTTCCTGGTCCTCACAAGACACTAGAAGATTACTTCATACTTTTTGTCATGCAACAAAACAAGGAGATTCAAAGCAATGACACATTCGCAAAATAAGAGCGTATCAATTCATATCGAAGATGAGGAAAAACCAAAAAAGCGAGTACCGTATCGCTTTGGTGAAAAACTAAGGACTGTTCGAGAACGTAAAGGCTATACACTAAAAGTGGTAGCCCAACGTGCTGGAGTAAGTGAAAGCCTTGTATCACAAATTGAGCGCAACAGAGTATCACCAGCAATTGATACATTACTCATGCTTGCAGATGTTCTTGATATAAATCTTGAGTTTTTATTTGAGGAATATCGTCGGGAGCGCCCGGTACAAGTTATCCGAGCTGATGAGCGAAGAACATTGGCAGAAGATGATGTCATTTATGAAGAGCTTGCCAGACCTGAAGAAAGTGACGGAAAACATGCTTTTGAATCATACGTCATTAAGATTCCTGTAGGTTCTCATACACACAGAGGTTCCTATGGACATTTAGGTAGAGAGCTCGGTGTTATCATCCGTGGCGAAGCACAATTACATTACGAAAACCTCGTCTATGATCTAAAGAGCGGTGACAGTGTTTCATTCTCAGCCAGTGCCCCACATACACTCATTAATACTGGGGATATTCCCGTAGAGGCATTGTGGTTTGTTACCCCACCACAGCGATTTATAGAATAGTCCTATAAAAGCCTTCTAAAAGACAGAAATACGGTAAAATACGACTCATATATCTTGACACGATTCTGTTTTTTATGAGATATTTTTATCACTGTTACGGAACTTCCGGAAGAGGGAGGTGAAAAAAGAATGGCAAGTATCTATGTAGAAGATTCAGAAAACCTTGAAAAAGCAATCAAACGTTTTAAACGCATGGTTGAAAAAGAAGGCATTATCCGCGAATACAAGAAGCGTGAATATTATGAAAAACCTTCCACTATTCTTAACCGTAAGAATAAGACACTTCAGCGCAAGCTGATGAAAAAAACACACAAATCACATGATAAATCATCATACTAATGATGGTGTGTGTGTAAAAACCCCGGATTCTTTTCCGGGGTTATTTTTTGCACAAGCACTATTACTTATTTGTACAAGTATTATTATCATTTCCTGTGCCACAACCCCTGTTCAAATCCAACCAGAACAGTATTTTTCAATCGATACTATAATCGATAGCAATACCCAATGGAATTGTATCGATACTGGTATAGACCGTATGGATTATACCAATAACGATTTACCTCTCCGTTGGCATGCACTACGAATTGATTTATCAACCCCAGGTATTACCATACATTCATGGCCAGGTACAGCATTAACAGGCAAAAGTAAGTCTCCAATATCCGTTGCAAAAGAAACAAACATTGTCCTCAACACCATGCAATTTTATAAAGAACGCCATGGATTTAAAACACATACAATACCACTGGGAGTCTATATACACAAAAAGGAACAGTTTACAAGAAAAATAAAAAGTCTCTGTGCACTTACTTTTACCAAACAATCAGATAACACCTACACTGCTACTATCTACGACTCACAAGCAGATATCAACAAGGACAATACTCCTGATTTTGCCTTTGGCGGTTATTGGACTATCATGAGAGATGGTGTAATACATACATTTAAAGCATATCGAGATACCCGCCTTGCAATAGGCGTATCAGAAAATCACAAAATACTATACATACTCCTAGTAGAAGGTAACAAAAAATCCACAAGCCAGGGATTAACCTTTATGGAGTGTGCTCAACTCCTACAACGGCTCGGAGCATATACCGCAATGCAATTCGATGGAGGTACCTCAGCACAAGTGTATGTACAACAAGAAGCACTTCATGCCTCAAAGTCTTCCATTGCCGTTCCTGTCATTCTTTCGATCACACTTCCTCATGCATCAGATAATTTAATTAAAGGTTCAGAAAAGATTGACGAATAATCAAGAATAAACTATTATTAATGGTATGGCGGTTGCAACTAGTCAAAAAATTTCCGATTACTACGACCAATATCGCGACACGGAAATTACATTCACCAAAGATATACTGCGCATTCTCGGTGTTGATCCTCGGCAAATTTATATTAAATGCAATGGATCACAATGGCCATGCATTATAAACTCCACTTCTTTCCAAAATGCAAAGATTATTGTCGGCAAGCAAGGTGGAGCATACGCTCAGATTACCAAAGATGGTGCACCTCCAGTCCAATTACGATTTTGCTTTGTTGATCCAGAAAATGAAATGTTAAGCTTCTTTGTTACTGCAAAAGTATCTAACATTGCGGCGTACATGAATTCTCCTGAATTAGTAATCGTAACATTGAGTTTTACACAGCGTCCACCGGATGACTTAATTGAAAAGATAGGTATTCTGCTAGAAGCAAATGCAAACTCTATCAGACGTAGTGAAGAGCGTATACCTATTACCCCTGATACAAAACGAAAGTTAGGCATCACAAAAGAAGAAACCGTTATTCTCATTGACAATGTTCCTCGTCGTTGCATTCTCCGCGATATTTCATTTTCCGGCGCAAAGGTTCTTCTTGTCGGTTTAGCACCGTTTCTATTGCAAAAGCCTACTGTTTTGCGTATTATCTTTGAAGAAACTAACGAAGTCTTCAACCTGAAAGGTTCCGTCGTTAATGTTAGTGCTGTCGAGGGACGCAAAGATATCGTTTATGCAAACATTAAATACGATACAGCTGCTGTTCCTTTACCATACAAGATTCACATCAATGGCTTTTTGACAGCCGTACGAAAAAAGCAACTTTCTGCTGCAGAACAATTGGCATCGCAACAAAAACAGCGTAACTTAGAACAAAAGAAAGCCGAACTAGCTCAAAAAGCAGAAGCCGCAAAAGCTGCAACAGAAACCCCGGCTGAAACTTCTGACAATCAATAATTTCTCTATTTTTTACAAGGAATACTTATGAGTTCTACAAATCCACTCGATTCAGTGTATTTCATTACACTTCCTGAAGATTTTAAACTATCACAACATGCAATGCATATTGATCCAACCATTCCACTGCCTGTACAAAAAAAAGATCAAAATGATCCGGGCAGCTTCAATATGGAAGAATTAACTGCAGAACAGATTCTTTCAGGAATCCTCACCGTTTTGGCATATAGCAAAGATGACAAAAACCTCCCCTACTATCGTTCTATCTTAAAACAAGCTCGGCCAAACATACAAAAGGAATTAACCGAAGCTGCTATTCTAAAAATCAAAAACGAAGATTTTGAAATTGCAGAAGAAATTCTTGCAGCCCTCAGAGGTTTTGATCCAGAAGATATGGGAACCATCTTAAACACTGCATTACTTCTTGATCAACATGCGGAGGCATATCGCAGACAATCACTCCACGAAGATGCAGATGCCTGCGATGCAGAAGCACTGACCTATTACAAGCTTGCAATGGATGCTGAGCCTTCCATTCCAGATGCATTCTTCAATGCAGGATTCTTTTATCTCAAACAAAGAAATTTTATCGAAGCAAGGGACTGTTTTGAAACATATCTAGCGTTAACGTGTGATATTCCTGATGATGAATTAGGCAAGAATGGTATCTATAAAAAGGAACGTTCACAAGAAATTCTTGACAACATAAAGAATGACAATATGGATGATGCTCATTTCAAGGCCGCATATGACTTTATCTCCCAAGGACAGGAAGAAAAAGGTCTTGAGCAAATTCGTCTTTTCTTAGAGCATAACCCTCGTGTGTGGAATGCATGGTTTATGCTTGGCTGGGGATTACGACGATTAGGCAGATATGACGATGCACAAAAGGCATTTACAACTGCATTGCAGTATGGTGGAGATAAAAACTCAGATACCTATAACGAGATTTCTATCTGCTATATGGAACAACAGAATTTTAAAGACGCTCAAAAGAGTCTGCAAAATGCATTGTCACTAGAGCCCGAAAGTGTAAAGATAATATCAAATCTCGGTTATCTGGCACTTAAGCAAGGCAAAATAGCAGAAGCACAAAAATACTTTTTGACAGTACTGGAACTTGATCCAAACGACAAAATTGCTCGTGAAGAACTTGAAAAACTAGAAGCCTGATACCACATCACCAACTTGAATACCTGCTCGGTCAAACCAACCTTGCGGTACTTCAAGCGCATACCTAACTGATACTGTACTCTGTATAGGAGCTAAACTATACGGAGTCATATCATATATATTGCGTATCTTTCCAGAAGAATCCAAATAAGCAATTGACAATGGATGAGGAGTATTCTTCATCCAAAAACTCAATATCTGATCTTTTTCAAATATAAACAGCATACCTGTACCATCAGGTATGTTTTTTCGTTCCATAAAGCCATGCTCACGTTCTTTATCAGTACGTGCAATTTCTGCTCGCACTACGATACTTGCACCAGCTGCCGTAGTAATAGTCAAATCTTTTTTTTCTAATGATGTATTTCGACTGCAAGCTCCTATACTCACGGCAATGATATTTATCACATACATACATAGTAGAAGCTTAAACAACGAAGAATAACCTCTCGTTATATGCATCATCTTACAGTCCCTCTAAAAACATATCACGAGTTTGTTCTGATGCAGCTTTATTAACAAGAGACTTTTCTTGTAATGAATTAAATACTTTCATATCCACATACTTGATTGTCAGTGGCTTTTCCAAACTCATCCGGACTGCATCATTTTCCCATACAGACTTGTCTGGTGACAATGCTACTGGATTGCCATATTTTTCAGTCAAAGTTGAAAACAGCGTATAATGATCAACTTTTTCCTTATTCATATTTAAAGTAATGATATATAACTTATCTTCATAAAATTGAAACCAACAGCGATCTAAATACGAAATGACATGTCCTGCAAGAGCATCAGTTTCTATAAGCACTCGATTTTCGCCAGGGAGCAAAGATACATCTCTATCACCATGATAACCAAACTCAGCAGTTTTTTTGAGAGTCTCTTTTACTTCATCAACAGTCATTCCAAGACGGACATTCTTATACCCCATAGGGAGATTATCCGCAGCAAACAATCGAACAAGAGTTATACCAGCTATAACCAAAAAAGTAAGTACTTTTTTCATCAATGTTCCCTAGTAATCTTATCACTCGATTTGCGGAAATAAAAAGATCTCGACATCAATTCCTTACAATCAGTGATAATTATCTTGCCTTCTTTTATCTTGATATCAGCATCTTCTTCCAGCTTTGCCAAATACATTGCCTGAATATCCTGAGGAATACCACACATATTTGCAACATCTTCCAAAGTAAGATTTGTAAAATACTGATTACCGTTGATCTGCATTTTAGTTTTTTCAACTTGAAGCGAAAGCATATCAAGCAAACGTAATACAGGATCTCCCAAACGTGCATTAGCCAACTGGCGAGCCATAGACCACAAACGCTCTGCAAGAGTTATCGTAAGCCGAGAAATCAATTGTGGCTGTGTAGAAACCATTTTATCAAAGTTATTACGGTTTACGGTCATCAAAAGACTCTGATCCTCAGCTATAGCACTAGCTGACCGTGGTTTATTTTCAATCAAAGCCATTTCACCAAACATATCGCCAGGCTTCAAGACTGCAAGTGTAACCTCATTACCATCAACAACCTTCGAGATTTTAACCTTTCCTGATTGTATGATAAACATTTCTGCCCCGTACTGGTTTTCGCACATAATCATAGTATCTTTAGGATAGACACGCTGCAAATCAGCAGTAGGTTCAAAATACACTGCATGAGTACGAGGTTTCAAAGTAATAAACCGCTTCTTTGCTTTATCCGCATTTACACCTGTCGGGCAACTCTTTAAATACTGATAGTATCCAAACACAGCGACATTCAGTTTACCGATTTTTTCATAATATGAAGCAACTTCAAATAACTGCTCAGGACTATCTACACTCACATTCTTGAGCGTCAGCTTGGTCAATTTTTCATTAACCATACGCATATTATTTGCAAAGGTACGAATGATCTTCATAGCAACAGGGGTATTATTAGCTATAAGCTCAGAATATTGATCCTTTCTGACAGCAATACAAACTACATCCGTCACAGCAATAACAGTTTCAAGATTAGGCTTTCCAGACATACATGGAATAACGCCGATAAAATCCCCTGGGCCAAGCAATTGTTTTCCATCATCAGATCCACTGTTATCACGGTAACACTGTACCTGGCCTTTTTGAATTATATAGAATCTATCGTAATTAGACTTGCCCTCAATCAGGATATATGCGCCTTTTTGATAACTGACGAATGCTAATTGTAACATTTTTCCTACGTTCCCATACAAATAAAAGGTAGTTTCTTATGCTTATATTATCGACTTTTTTCCACAAAAGATAATTTCTGGCTCTAAAATAAATCCAGTTTTTTCTTTAACCACAGACGTAACATACTCAACCAGTTTTTGTATATCAGATTGAGTAGCTCCACCCGTATTTATAATTATATTACCATGCCACGGTGCAATTTGTGCACCTCCAATAGCATATCCTTTTAACCCCACATCATCAATTAATTTACCAGTAGGAGCACCAAAAGCATGATTATTCTTAAAAACACTACCTGCACAAGGATATTTAAAATGCCCCTTAGCAATGCGCTGAGCTACATACTCTGCACATTTTTTTTCTATCGAGTCATGATCTACAACACCAGATGATTGTACCGTCACGGATACACACGTTATGATAAATCGAGTACCTGTAAACGGAGACTTTTTGTAATCCCAATCAGATGCCGTAAAAGGAAGCTCCTTTACAACACAATCATCAGGATCAACATACCTTATAGTTCCTGCAGCATCGCTAAACGATAAATCAAAACACCGTGCATTCATAAAGGCTGCACCACCAACAGAGCCTGGAAGTCCTGAAAAAGGCTCGATACCCGAAAAACCATTATTAGTACAGAATGAAACCAGCTGCTGCATGGTAGCTCCTGCACCACATGAAAGCTGTACAGTTTTTCCTGTATCAGAAACAACAGTGATTGCCTGCATCCTACGGGTAGCAATCACAATGCCATCAAAACCTTCATCAGAGACAACAATATTACTTCCACCACCAAGTACAAAAAAAGGGATTTTTTCTTTTTTACAGATCTTTACAACAAAGAGCAAAGATTCTTCATCTTCTGGCTCAATAAGTAACGGAGCAAGTCCCCCCACTTTAAAAGTGGTACGTAAAGACATCGGCACATCATATAAAACGGCTCCATGGAAATCTTGGTTTATCTTGAATTTTTCAGCTATTTCCCGTAGAGTATACAACATATAGTGAAGTATACTGCATTGCCAGTTTTATTGCGAGCATTAATTTTATACCCGCGACTTATGCCAATCATTTTATAAAAAAGGAGAGAATCTTATGGGTTTACGTTTATTCAATACAATGGGGCGGGAGTTACAGGATTTTGTTCCAATCACTCCAGGATTTGCAGGCTTTTATGGTTGCGGTCCAACCGTTTACAACTATGCACATATAGGAAATCTCCGTGCTTATGTATTTCTTGACATTCTCGATAGAACATTCTCATATCTTGGCTATAACATCAAGCACGTTATGAACATCACTGATATTGGACACCTCTCAGGCGATAACGATTCTGGTGAAGATAAAATGCTCAAGACAGCAAAGGAACGCCATCAGTCAGTTCTCGATGTCGCCCATTTTTACACAGAGGCCTTTTTCAAAGATATAGACCGTCTTAATATCCGTCATCCAGATGTTGTCTGCAAAGCAACAGAACACGTTGATGATATGATCAAACTGATTCAAAAGATCGAAGCAAATGGACATACCTATATGTCAGGCGGAAATCTCTATTATGATGTCACTACATTCCCTGATTATGGTAAGCTTGCAGGTCTCAACCTGCAAGATCTCAAGGCTGGCGCACGAGTCGGTGTAGATGAAAACAAACGCAATCCATATGACTTTGTCTTATGGTTTACTAAATCTAAATTTGAAAATCAAGCATTAGTATGGGATAGTCCTTGGGGACGAGGTTATCCAGGCTGGCATATCGAATGTTCTGCAATGAGCATTAAATACCTCGGCGAAACGTTTGACATCCATACCGGAGGTATCGATCACATCCCAGTACATCACACCAACGAGATTGCTCAGTCAGAAGGTGCAACTGGCCATAAATGGGTAAACTACTGGCTTCATAATGAATTTCTCGTTGTTGCTAAAGACAAAAATGCCAATGGAGAGCAAGAAGCAGGTAAAATGTCAAAATCTGCCGGCAACTTCCTTACATTACAGACACTCATAGATAAAGGGTATGATGCACTCGACTACCGATTTTTCCTATTAGGTGCACACTACCGAAGTCAAGTTATGTTCTCATGGAACGCCATGGACTCTGCAAAAAATGCACGCAAATCATTGGTACAACGTGTAGCAAAGCTTTTAGTCACCTCAAAAAATACTGCCACTGACATTAAAAATATTTCCGACAAAGCAAAACAGTACCTGACAAACTTTACAGCTGCCCTCGAAAACGACTTGTCTACCCCACAGGCACTTAGTCAGTTGCAAATGGCAATAAAAGATGCTTCTATTTCTCCATCAGATACACTTGCTGTCGTCAGAAAAATGGATAGCGTTCTTGCCCTAAAACTCGAAGATGAAGCAAAGACCCTTAATGCAACAAGTACCGCAACTGTTTCTCTTGATTCCCATGAAGGAGATCCAGAGGCAAATGCAATAACTGCACTTGTTGCAGAACGTACCGCAGCAAAAAAAGCTAAAGATTTCGCAAAAGCAGATCAAATCCGTAACGATTTGGCAGCAAAAGGTATTATTATTACAGATACTCCGAACGGTCCTATCTGGAAGCGAAGTTAATTTTTTTTGTAACGTTTAGGAGACTCTGTGTTTTATAGTAAGGCGGAAAGTCAGAGCAATTGTGAACATACATTTAATGCCGCAGATCCTACTGACTTCAGAGCAATATATGATGGAACAATGTCCCTTTTGTACAAGATCTCGTACAAAATCGTCAATGACGAGGAAGCTGCCGAAGATCTTGTACATGACTCGCTTATTAAAGCGAATGAAAAGGGCTTGGTATTTCCTTCATTAAATGATGCAAAATTCTGGTTAATACGTGTCGTTAAAAATGCATCTTTAAATTATGTAAAGCGTAAACAAAGGGAACGCAAAGCATATGAAAAAGCATTACACGAAGACCATAGACATCAGGATTCTGGAGAAACTGATTTATTAAAGTCAGAGACAGTAAAATTGGCTCAAGAAGCTTTAAACAAGCTACCGACACATCTCAAAGAAGTGCTGATATTGCGTGAATATGGCGACTTGAATTATAAGGAAATTGGAAAAGTACTTGGCATTACAGAAGGAAACGTAAAAGTTCGGGTTTTCCGAGCACGTGAAAAACTAATGTCATTGTTAGGAGAAGATGATGTTTACTTGTCCTGAAAAAGATATTCATTCGATTTATCTCGATAATGAACTCCCTGCACAATATGTCGGTGAGTACGAAGCACATCTACAAACATGTGAAAAATGCCGTGCACAATTGGAAAAACTTAAACAATTGCGTTCGTTACTTTCCGCAGACGCACAATCTCTGTCATTAGACAAGCATGTGCTTGATCAGAGTTTTGATCGTCTGCAATCCCGACTCAAATATAGTTCTATAACGCGGTATTCAGAAAATCCACGTAAAATCGTTCCATTTACGATTGTTAAATGGACCATCCCAGCAGTTGCAGCTGCAGCTATATTTGCCCTTGTTGTTCCACTGCGCTTACATAATAAAGTACCAATGGCACAACAAAACAACAATGTCATTGCTATCTCAAGACAACAGCCAACTCCGATTACTGAAAGTAATGTCATAGTCAATGGAAATCTACCACACAGAGCCCTGACATCCTTATTTGACCAGAGTTCTACTCCTGACACCATGGATTCATCACTCACTGCACAATTTGCAAGTTTTCCTTCAAATCAAAATACATATAGACAAAATAACACAATTGGTGCAGCACTTACTGGTATTGACGTATTCCGTCCTGAATTTAAGGACGAAGACGTACTTCCTCTCAGAATTGAGATTCCACACATGACAGGTATTCCTTTGATAATCGATACTCCACAGTCAGCAACGTCTATACAAAAGTGAACAAAGAATCGCAACAAAACAAATTAACACTCTCTTATCTCTTACGAAAATATCCAACACTGCGTATGCTCTGCTGGATACTATTTGGTGGTATAGTATTTTCGATATTATCGATTATTTCTCTATACTCAAAGCATATTCCCTATATCGAAAGTATTTATCCATCAGTTGGTTCGCCCGGTGATATCGTCATACTCCATGGTAGTCATTTTGGTTCCATGACAGACAATGGCTACGTAGAAATAGGAAAAGAACGATTAACCTCAAGCAGTTATCTTCTTTGGACAAAAGATGAAATAAAAATCGTACTCCCTGCAAATGTACAAGATGGATTGGTCACTGTTACCGTAGGTGGCAAAACCTCACAACCAGTCATGTTTGCAAATCAAGCAAATATTCCTACCATGGTCAGAAACAACCCCAAGACAACGGTACCAGTCATCGACACCATTTCTCCTACTATAGCAAATGTTGGACAGTTACTGACATTAGTAGGCAGTAATTTTGGCGACAGCAGAGGAACATCATCAGTAGTATTCAAAACAAAATATGAAACTCTTGCTAACGATGGCTTCTCCTCTGAGCGAATATCCGTAGCCGCAAATGCTGCAAATTTTGATTATGAGTATTGGACTGATTCCGAAATCAGAGTCCGTGTTCCTGATGGAGCGATAAGTGGTACTATCTATGTCAAAACATCAAAAGGCACCTCACCGGTACAAAAAATACAGATAAATGATACATATGGTACCAAAACATTTTCTGAAGGGCGTTCTTATGTTTTGCAAATAGCAACTGACATATCAAATGCACAATCAACTGACGACAGTTCTCTTACCTTGCACATTCCACGTCCTATCATTACATCAACTCAACCGGTTGTTGAAATGACAGAAAGTATTCCTACTCCTGTATTGCAAAACTATCGAAATACCGTTATCCATCAGGTACGTTTTGCTGATTTTGAAAACAATAAAAAGCGCTTTACCCATAACTTTATGGTATCTGTTTATGCAGTATCCACACAAATAAATACCGCAAAAGTTGCAGGCTTTTCAAATAAAAAGCGCTTGCTGTATACCACCTACACACAGCCTGATACCATCATACCGAGCAATTCGCAATCAATACAAAAGCTCAGCTCTACAATCGTTAAAAAGGATAAAAATCCCTATCGGCAGGCAAAAAGTATCTACGACTACATGCTTGACAATTTTACCTTGCAATCTCGTATACGCTCTGGAGATATTTCACCACTCGATCTTTTGACAGATAAGCAAGGCGATGCTTATGACTTTGCTATCATATATACAGCACTTCTACGTAGCCTCGGAATACCCGCAAAAGTAATGAGCGGTATCTTTGTAGATGTAAACATGCTGACCCACAATCATTGGTGGTGTGAATTCTATATCGAAAACTACGGATGGGTTCCTGTAGATCCTGCATTGGGAGCAGGACTGTCATATAAAATGTTTAAGCCTCTACAAAATGCAAGACAATACTATTTTGGCAATATTGATTCCCAACATATCATATTTTCAGAAACCTGGAATGCCATAAAACCTGCATTAGTAAATAATAAAACCGTATACCGTCCTCGTAGCTATGCCCTGCAATCCATTTGGGAAGAAGCTACCGCAGGTGCAGACCGATACAGTTCTTTTTGGAACGCACCGGCTATTTTAGGTGTATACTAAACTTATACAAGAAAACGATATAACAAGGAGATATCGCACATGACAAAAGTACTATCTGTTGGTGGATCAATCGTTGTCCCTGATTCACCTGATACTTCATTTCTCAAAGAATTTGCAGCAATGGTCTGTTCATGGCTTGATGAAGACAAAGAACGCAAGCTCATACTTGTTGTCGGAGGTGGTGCACCAGCAAGAGTCTATCAGCAAGCATATCGAAACATCATCGACGATAATTCTTTGCCAACAAAAAATGACAATGATGCGGCAGACTGGATTGGCATCATGGCAACCCGTCTCAATGCACAATTACTCAAAGCTGTATTTGGCGATTTATGTCCACAAGATGTAGTCTATAACCCAACAACAGTAACCACATTTGAAGGACGCATTCTTGTTGCCGCAGGATGGAAGCCTGGATTTTCAACCGATACCGATGCTGTACTTTTAGCAGAAAAATTTCATGCAGATACTGTTGTAAATCTCTCAAATATCGAAAAGGTTTATACTGATGACCCACGCAAAAACCCTGATGCAAAACCAATAGACAGCATTTCATGGGCAGACTTCCGTAAAATGGTTGGTGACGAATGGACTCCTGGTAAAAACACCCCATTTGATCCGATCGCAAGCAAAAAGGCGGAATCATTAAAGCTCACAGTCATTTGTGCATCTGGTAAAAATATCAAAAATATACGTGATATTTTAGATGACAAAGATTGTATCGGAACAAGAATCGGATAATTTTTACTAAATTAGCAAAAAATACTTCCTCTTTATTCATACATGGTTCCTATATATATATGAGGAGACGTATCTCCTGTACAACCGCTATCACAGCAATTATTAAGGAATCATATATGAAAAAACCTGATATTAGAGAGCAAGTATTAAAACAAGGTATCTCTTATCCCACCGATGAGGAGCTCATTATGCTCATTCTCGGTAAAGGTATAAAAGGGGTACCAATACAACAACTCGCAGCACGAGTCATTTCTGTCCTTCATGGAACAAATGACAATCAAATAGTCCAAAACTTATTAACCATCAAGGGGATCGGGACAAGCAGAGCCTTGGCACTAGCCGCATCCATTGAGTTAGGACGCAGATACACAAAACATCTACAAAGCCCTATTAAAAAGCCAGAGGACATACTCCCCTATGTACAACAATATGCAATCGAACAAAAAGAACATTTTTTAGCCATTACGCTTAATGGCGCCCATGAAATAATAAAGATCCGTGTCATCTCAATCGGCACTCTCAATCGTACACTCATACATCCCCGTGAAATCTTTAGCGAGGCATTGACAGATCATGCTGCAGCTATAATTGTCTGCCATAATCATCCATCTGGTAATACAGCACCTTCAAATGAAGATATCGAAACAACACAGATACTCATCAAAGCATCGCAGATTCTCGGGATTTCATTATTGGATCATCTCATCATAGGACGTCAATCATATTATAGTTTTGCCGATCATAAACTGTTGTTTAACTAAAACCCATTTAGTAGTATATAATGTAACAATGCGATACATACGCCTTAGTAAAAAACAAGTATATAGTCTATCTTTTATTTTCTTATTTTTTTCACTTCTGTTGAGCTCCTGTACTTCCACAACAACAGTTCAACAGGATACTTCACTATCATCAATGGCAAAAAACACAGATGAGATACTCCTTCCCGAAAAGCAAACCGATCTGTCACATGGTCAGACAAAAATCATATTGCGAACGAATAAACAAAAAGCACGGATCTATCTCAATAATACCTATCAAGGCATTTCGCCACTGACCATAACTGACTTAGTACCAGGTATTTATTTTCTTATGATTAAAAAGGAAGGCTACACTCCCTATACCACAACTATACAAGTCTTACCAAGTTATACTCAAGAGTATTACATACAACTTGTTGCAAGCAGTAACACAATACGGTAAACTATTATTCTATGAAACTTTACACACATCGCCACATTTTCCTTTCAGCAAGTTGTGGAGCTATAGCAACCGTTCTCGGCTTTATTATTTTTAACACTATACATTCTCAGTCCATACAACCACAAGACATACAGGAACTTCCTGCAGAAAACTCACTCGTAGAAGAACCAGCTACACCCTCACAAACGGAACAAGTACAAGTTGCAAATACACAAATATCCTACACTTCTGACGAAATGCAAAATATCCACGTATACGAAATCTGCAACGAAGCAGTCGTAAACATAAATACCCAGGTTACTGGCATCAACTGGTTTCTCGAGCCAATCGTACAAGAAGGTGGCAGTGGCAGCGGATCCATTATAGATTCCAGAGGATACGTCATCACCAACGTACATGTTATTCAAGATGCAACAAAAATCTATATATCCCTCTCTGACGGTACACAATATGAGGGAACTGTCATCGGACAAGACAACGAAAGTGATATCGCTATACTCAAATTTACCCCACCAGCAGGAACGGTATTAAAAACCATTTCATTTGGAGACTCAACATCACTCAAAGTAGGACAAAAAGTCATTGCCATAGGCAATCCATTCGGCCTCGAACGTACTATGACCACAGGTATAGTATCTGGCTTAGGCCGACCGATTCAAAACTCTAACAATACCATCATACGAGATATGATCCAGACTGATACAGCCATAAACCCAGGCAACTCAGGAGGACCGTTATTAGATACAAACGGACGGATGATAGGTATCAATACCATGATTTATTCATCATCAGGTAACTCCGCAGGTGTTGGCTTTGCTGTTCCTGCGTCAACTGCACAACGAGTCGCTGCTGATTTAATGAAGACTGGTACCGTAAATCGAGGAGTCATCCAGGCTTCACTGGTACAACTAAACCGCTCAATTGCTGACTATGCACGACTCGACATTGCCAGCGGCATCCTTGTTTCTGAAATAACAAAAGGTGGCAATGCAGAAAAAGCCGGTATCAAGGGTGGTACACAAGCAGTCCGCTACGGTACAAGACAACCCCAAATCATCTATTTAGGTGGTGACATCATCACGGGTATCGATGGCATAAAGATCAGCTCACTTGCCGATTATTTTTCAGCATTGGAAAGTAAGCGTCCCGGTGACACTGTAAAAGTAACAGTACATCGCAACAGAACTGACAGTACTTTCCCTGTAGTATTGGCAGCAAAACAAAAATAAAGATAAGGAACGGTGGCATGCGAAAATTTCAAGTAGTAGCACCATATGAACCATCCGGTGATCAGCCAGAAGCAATAGACAGACTTGCAACAGGATTTCTCAATGGTGACAAGTTTCAGACCTTAAAAGGTGTTACTGGTAGTGGTAAAACATTTACCATGGCAAAAATCATCGAACGCGTCCAGCGCCCTACACTTATCATAAGCCACAACAAAACACTCTCCGCACAATTGTACCGGGAGTTTAAAAGCTTTTTTCCCAATAACGCTGTCGAATACTTTGTTTCGTACTACGATTATTATCAACCAGAAGCATATGTACCGGCACGTGACCTCTACATAGAAAAAGACGCTTCTATTAATGACGAAATTGATCGCTTACGCCTCGCTGCTACTTACAGCCTAATGGAACGACGTGATGTCATTGTAGTTGCAACTGTATCATGTATTTACGGTCTGGGTATGCCTGATGTATACAAAGGCATGCGTATCCACGTCGAAAAAGGACAAACACTGGATACATTGGCATTTGCCCGTAAACTCATCAGTATGCAATACACTCGTAATGACATGGTACTTGAACGTGGTAATTTTAGAATTCGCGGTGATATCATAGAAGTATTTCCTGCCTATATGGAAACTGACGAAGCGTACCGCATAGAACTCGACTGGGAAGAAGTTGCTCGTATACGTCGCTATAATGTCCTTACAGGAGAAATTCGCGAAGAACTGGACGAGACCGTATTTTATCCTGGCAAACACTTTGTCGTTCCTCATGACATGCTCCTTGCCGCTACAGAACGTATTCAAAACGAAATGGAAGAGCAAGTTGCACTCTTTACTTCACAAGGCAAATTACTTGAAGCAGAACGTCTTAAGACCCGAACAACCTATGACATCGAAATGATGAAAGAAATGGGGTATTGCTCTGGTATCGAAAATTATTCAGGACCTATAAGCAACAGAGAGCGCGGAGAGCCTCCTGCTACCCTCTTACATTATTTTCCTGATGACTTTTTGCTATTGATTGATGAAGCTCATGTAACCGTACCACAATTAGGAGCCATGTACGAAGGAGATCGCAGTCGTAAGCAAAACCTTATCGACTTTGGTTTTAGACTTCCCAGTGCACTCGACAATAGGCCTCTCAAGTTTGAGGAATTTAGTAAAAAGCTTAATCAAGTTATCTATGTCACCGCTACGCCACGCCCTCAGGAAATTAAACAAAGTACACAAATAGTTGAACAACTCATTCGTCCTACAGGACTACTCGACCCTATTGTAGAAGTACGTCCAAGTGAAGGACAAATGGAAGATATCTATAAAGAAATAAAAGAGCGCATTGCACGTAACGAACGTAGTCTTGTACTAACCCTCACCAAAAAGATGGCAGAAGACCTTACCGACTATCTCAAAGAGCTCAATCTCAAAGTAGAATACATCCACTCCGAAGTAGAAACTTTTGAACGTGTTGAGTTACTTAAAGGATTGCGCGAAGGTAAATTTGATGTACTCATTGGCATCAACCTGTTGCGTGAAGGTATCGACTTACCGGAAGTATCATTTATCGCCATCCTCGATGCAGATAAAATAGGCTTTCTCCGTTCTGCAACTAGCTTGATACAGATTATTGGTCGGGCTGCCCGTAATGCAGACGGAACCGTAGTCATGTATGCAGACCGCATGAGCGACGCCATGAAAGAGGCCATCACTGAGACAAAACATCGCCGTGAAGTACAAGAAGCATATAATAAGGCACATGGCATAACACCACAAACCGTAAAAAAGGCTGTAGAAGATATTCTCATACGCCAAAAAGCAGATACAGAAGAAGAAGTACGAATCGAAACAGAAGTACTCAAAAAATCAGCAAATCTCTTTGTACCAGCACAACGTCACAAATTGCTTAAAGCACTCAAAGCTGAAATGGAATCCTGTGCAGAACGTCTGGAATACGAGCAGGCAGCAGCTATAAGAGATCAAATTTTAGAGATCGAAAAGCAATACGGTAAGTAGCGTAAAATATTGCAATAAATGTAAATAGTATCTTTACATCATTGCTATTATCTTATAAACTATCCATTACTTACGTTATAGAGGAGTTAATATAATGAACAAATCAGAATTAGTCGATGCAATGGCAAAAGATACAGGACTTACAAAAAAAGATACAGAAGCTACATTAAAAGCTTTTATCGAAAATGTATCAAAAGCATTGGAAAAGGGTGATTCTATTTCATTAATTGGATTCGGAACATTCACAACTGGCGAACGTGCAGCTCGCTCAGGTCGCAACCCAAAAACAGGAGCTACCATTACTATCCCTGCAGCAAAGCTTCCAAAATTCAAAGCAGGTAAAGCTCTTAAAGACAGAGTAAACAAGTAACATATAGTATTTTCTACTATATGCATACAAAAGAGGCTGCCATCGAAGCAATTCGAAAGGCAGCCTTTTTTTATACATGAATATGCGTTGTTTACGCCCACAAGTCTACGGTTGTGCCTGTACCCTGAGCCAACGGAGCAACAGGATACTGTACCGTTGTAGACATTAATTTTGTCAAATCAGCTCCTGCCTGATCAATTTGATCAAGCGATTTACCCAACAAAAGGGCTTGAGCTGACTGCTGTACATTGGCCTGAGCCATAACTGTAGCAAGTGAAGTTATATCCATGTACTTTCTATCGGCATGTATTACAGCTTTGATAACTTATCATTAAGCATTGTCGTAGCTTCTTTTGGATTAGCCTTACCATGCGAAAGCTTCATTACTTGTCCCATAAGCCAGCCAACAACATTTGTCTTGCCACCTTTAAAATCAGCGACAGCCTTAGGATTATCATTGATTACCTGATCAACAAGTTTTTCAATAGCACCAGCATCACTTACCTGCTCCATGCCTTCTGCCTTGATAATATCATCAGGCAATGCATTACTCTGGAGCATTTTTTCAAATACCAGTTTACCTTGCTTACTAGTAATCTTGTTACCTTCAAGAGCATCAGCAAGCTGTGTAATATGCTGTGGAGTCAACTTGATATCACTAATAGTCTGATTCTTTTCATTAAGAACAGCAAGCAATTCGGTAAGCATCAGGTTTGCAACGCGCTTAGCACTCTTTGCGTTCTTTGCAGCTTCTTCAAACCACAATGAAAGCTCACGGGTACTGGTAAGTGTTTCTGCATCAAAATCACTCAAGCCAAATTCTTTCTTAAAACGAGTACGTTTTGCTTCAGGAAGTTCACCAACAGCTTTTTTAGCATTTGCAACAAGCTCTTCGCTTACCGTAAATGGTTTAATATCAGGCTCAACAACAAAGCGATAGTCAACAAACGAGTTCTTAGTACGCTGTACTACAGTCTGACCTTTTGCCTCATCCCAACCCATTGTTACTTTAAATCCAGGATTAAACTCCTGACGATCTGTCTCAAACTCTTTGAGCTGACGTTGTGCTTCATACGTACAAGCCTCACGGATAGCCTTAAATGAGTTCAAGTTTTTAATTTCGCTGATAGGTGTATGATACAACTTACCATCTTCCCAAACATTCAGGTTGATGTTGGCATCACAACGCATGTTACCCTCTTCCAGATTACCCTTGGTTACTTTTACATAACGCAAGATTTCCTGGACAGTCTGCATAAACAATGCAGCTTCATCAGGACTGGTCATATCAGGCTTGGTAACAATTTCAATAAGCGGAGTACCTGAGCGGTTATAATCGATATAAGAGTGTTTACCTTCCAAGTGCAAAGACTTACCTACGTCTTCTTCCAAGTGGATACGCTCAACACGTACACGGCGGTACTTATTATCAATAATACAATCCTTACCTATAAAGTTCTGCGGGCGGAATTTAGCACCACCAGGTTGTTCATCCTTAGGATAATGAATCAACGGCAGGTCAACAAAACCGTCAGTACATAAAGGTAAATCATACTGTGTAATCTGGTATCCTTTTGCCAAGTCAGGATAAAAATAGTGCTTACGATCAAACTTGGTAAATCGTGCAATATTGCAATTGAGAGCCTGACCTGCAACAGCGCCAAGCTCCACATACCCTTTACTTACACGAGGCATAGCACCTGGTAAACCAAGACAAACAGGGCATACACGAGTATCAGGCATACCACCATATCTATTTTCACAAGCACAAAATGCTTTTGTTTTTGTCATCAACTGCGTATGGATTTCACAGCCGATTACGATTTCATATTTTTCTACAGCCATATAAATCCTTCCTTAGTCCTTTGCCATAATAGGATATCCACAACCAGGGTGATCATTCTCCCATGCTTGTGCAATCTGCAAAATCTTAAGCTCACTAAACATAGGACCTGCAAACTGAATACCAACTGGCATACTGTCACTGTCCCCACGAGAAGCAGCCTTTTGGAACGGACCATCAAATCCTTTGGTAATACCAGCCTCAACGCCAGAACCTTTAGTATGACCACAAGGAACCGAAACCGATGGGATACGAGCCAGATTGACAAATGTAGTAAACAAATCGCTTAAATACATAGCAAGCGGATCATCAAACTTCTGACCAAGTCGGAATGCAGGTGTAGGACAGGTTGGACACAGTACGATATCATAGCTTTCAAACAGTTTTGACATTTCCCGCTGGATACGGGCACGTACCGTCATACCTTTTTTATACGTGTCACCAGAGAACTGCTCTGACAATACATAGTTGCCAATTATGATACGGCGCTTAACTTCAGGACCAAATCCTTCGCTACGAGTGTGAACATACAGCTCATCGTAACCATCACCGGTATCAACACGACGACCATAACGTATACCATCAAAGCGGCTTAAGTTAGAAGCAGCTTCTGAAAGTGCAATAACATAATAGCTTGCAATAGAAGCATCAAGTACTGGTAAATCAACGACATCAATTGAAGCGCCCTTAGACTCAAACCAAGCACGTGTCTCCTCAAAGACTTTTGCAACATCTGCATCAAGCCCCTTGTTTTCAATAAACTGACGAGGAATAGCAACCTTCAGTTTTGCCATATCAGCATAAGGCTGCAAGTCAGCAAGAGCATCGCTATCAGGAAGATCGGCACTGGTGTCATCATACATATCAACACCACTCATTGCCTTTAAAGGAATTGCGATATCACTTGGTGTATGACCAATAATACCTACCTGATCAAGTGAGCTACCATAGGCAACAACACCCCAGCGGCTCAATACACCATAGGTTGGTTTAAGACCATACACACCACAATATGAAGCTGGTAAACGGACAGAACCACCAGTTTCAGTACCGATACCAAACAAAGCCTGGTTAGCGGCAACTGCAGCGGTAGAACCACCTGAAGAACCACCTGATACATAATTGCGGTTTATTGGATTGCGTGTCGGACCATATACAGAATACTCTGTAGATGAACCCATAGCAAACTCGTCCTGATTACAGCGACCAAGAGGAATGGCACCTGCTGCTTCAAGGCGATTAATAACCGTAGCATTATAAGGAGCTACATAACCTTCCAATATCTTACTGGCACAGGTAAGACGTTTACCACGTACCGAAATATTATCTTTAGTAGCAAACGGCAAGCCCAATAATGGTTTTTTAGCAAACAGGTCATCAAGTGTACCATTTGCTTTTGCCTCAGCAATTTCTTTATCTGCAGCTTCCGCTTTAGCCACTGCATCATCATACATTTCCAAAAATGCATTCAATGGTAAATCAGAGCTTTTATCAGATTCAAATGTGGCAATTGCATTTTTAACCAATGCCACACTTGTTAACGTGCCGTCTTTTAGTGCGGCACGCACTTCTTTTATATTATAGTTCATAGCGACTAAACCTCAAATGTATAATACAGTTATGCACCTTCGCCCAAAACTTTTGGAACTTGGAAGTATCCGTCCATAAAGTTTTCGGATACCTTTTTTACATCGTGCATTTCCAATCCAGGCACAACCTCGTCTTCACGCAATTTATCTGCCTGAGTTGATGGGTATGCATCATACGGATTTTCACTATCGTCATATTTTGAAAGGATTTCAAAGTAGCCGACGATTTCGTCAACTTGTTTTTTTAATATGGAAAGGTTTGTACTTTCCGGTGAAAGTCGGGATAGATACAATAAATTTTGCAATGTATCTTCGTCTATTTGTTTGTGAGTACTCATAGTCGCCATTTTACTGTATTTAGAGCAATTAGACAACGGCAAATATGGCGACATGAGACTTTACAGAGGATTCATACTACATACTCAGGCGATCAATGGCCTTAAGTTCATCATCAGTAAACTCAGTATGTTCAGCAGCCTTAATATTATCAAGAATTTGAGATGGCTTAGATGCACCGATGATAACCGAAGTAATGGCTTCATCCCTTAAGCACCAAGCAAGAGCCATCTGGGCAAGCGTCTGTCCCCGATTTAAGGCAATGTCATTCATTTTTTTGATTTTATCAAGCGTTTGTGCAGACAGTTGCTCTTCTTTTAAGTATCTTCCGTCTGTTTTTATCCTGCTGTCTGCGGGTATGCCGTTAAAATACCTGTCCGTGAGCATTCCCTGTGCCAAAGGAGAAAAACAGATGATCCCCTTGCCAAGCTTTTTGCACGTTTTTTTTACGCCGTCTTTTTCAACCGAACGATCTAAAATGTTGTAGCGATTCTGACTAATAATGAAAGGAACATGAAGTTCGTCGAGTATCTTAGCTGCTTGTTCCAACTGCTTTCCATCATACTTTGAAAGTCCCACATAAAGAGCCTTTCCTGCTCTTACAATATCTGCAAAAGCTAGCATAGTCTCTTCTAAAGGTGTGTCAGGATCAGGACGGTGGTGGTAAAAAATATCGACATACTCAAGTCCCAGTCTTTTTAATGACTGATCAAGACTTGCAATAAGATATTTACGACTTCCGTGATCACCGTAGGGCCCTGGCCACATATCATAGCCTGCTTTTGTGGAAATGATCAGCTCATCTCTGTAGGGCATAAGATATTCCTTAAGGATTCTGCCAAAGTTTTTTTCGGCAGCACCTCCTTCAGGACCATAATTATTTGCAAGATCAAAATGGGTTATGCCGTTGTCAAAAGCAGTGGTGCAAAGATTGACCATAGTGGCATAATTACCTGTATCACCAAAATTGTGCCACAGTCCCAGGGATACTGCCGGCAACAATAAGCCTGACCGTCCGCAACGGTTATATTTCATTGTCTCGTATCGGTTATCTTTTGCTTTGTACATGATATTCTTCCTCCTTCAATGTCCTCTTTTGTGTATTCGTCAAATATTTCTTTATGCCCCTCATACTCATCAGGAACAACAACTTTCAGATACTGAAGTAGTTTTTGTAATCAATTTCATCATATTTGCTTCCAATTCCACATAATCCGTCAAGCAATTGGTCTGCATAGGTATCAAGAACAGAAATATTGCGCTCATGCTGAAACATCAGGCGGTATAGCATTGCTGCAGCCGTATCATGGCTTATTGCCACCATCTCAGGAAGTGATTTTATTATCATCTGAAATAGCACTGATTATTTCTTCTGCTTTTTCTGGCCATTATTTTATGTCTCCCGTTACTTTTGCAGGATCTATAAATGTATCAACCTATTAAAAATCCAATGGTTTTAAAAATCTCTAAACCAAACAGGCCACTTTTACGTTAACAGGTTCATGCTGTAGTGCAAGCCACAAAGTGAGTTTCATTTGCATTGCCATCCAACTCTCCGGACTTGTCTTTGTTGCTTTTGCAATTCTAATTGCCATCTCCGGACTTAAAGCAGATTTTTCATTAACAAATTCAGAAAGTGTCTTTCTTGTAACACCGAGCATTTCTGCAGCGTCAGTGATACTTATTCCAAGTGGTTCAAGAACATCTTTTAAGAATAACTCGCCTAGGTGAGTTGGTTTTCTAGTCATACTATCCTCCTAGTGATAATCCTGATAATCAACAAGAATAGCATCTTGTCCTTGTAATTGATGCAATGTATATGCTTAGCATCTTTTACACTATCATTTTTCCCGGAAAGGTTAAACCCATTTCATGGGGAGTATAATTGCCCTTACAAATTAATCCCCGCGGATATAAAAAAAGGCTAAAAAAACAAAAAAATGATCTTACACGACGATAGTATCATCAATGTGAAATGAAATACGTTACATCATTGGCACTGGTAAAGTCAAAAGTATCGATAACAATACTACCAGAATCAGTACTACCAGAGATTTCATACGTCACTGCTACCGGCTGAGGTGCATCGACAAATGTATATACATACGATCCCCAATCTGCACTACCATCAGCATTACGTGTGCACTGTATGTATACATATTCCTTAAGGTAAAGCGTACCATTGGAAGTCATATCCCCTTCATACAAACCTTCGGAAACACACTTGTTATTATCATTCTCAACTATTACGTATTTATGATTTGCAAGTAAGAAAACCGAGTAATTTTTTCCACTTTCGTCACCACTAATGTGGGCATAATAGGTAGATATATCAGTACTGAGGTTTAGGTTTGTTTTCAGATCAACATTTGTCATTGCAATATCTACATCAGTCTGCCCCGGACCAATAGCAACATTGGATTTGCTGCCCGTATACTTATGACAGCCACTGACAGGATTTCCCAGACTATAGGCATTTGCATCAATAGTTATGGTTGATCCAACCGGAATATCATCAAATACCATTTGATAGGTAGTTGGACTACTATCGACTTTTACTGTTTTACTGCCTGTATAATCACCAGAAATTGCTACTGTTATCCAGAAAGACTCTTCATCACTTGTATCAGGAGTGACATTACGGGGGCCACCACTAAAGGCAGCGCCATTAAAACGTAAGGTGAGGGCTGAGCCTTCTTCATCACGGCTCATAAAATCAGAGCATGATGTTAGCAACAGAACAGAACAGAACAGAACAGAACAGAGTTTAACCGCATTTTTCATATTTCCCCAGACTTTTTATATAAAAGAGCGTCGTTACAAGTTCACTAAAAGCAGGCTACGTATTACAACCTGTAATTATTCTAAAATAGAAATAAAACTATGTCAAAGTATTTTACGGCAAAATGAGCGTAAGACGGGAGTATATATTGTAACTGTTTAACTTATCGACAATTACCTGCATTTTTCCACATGCTTATCCACTTATAGTACACCATATATAGCGTATTTTTTGATTTTTTCCTCTTGACTCAACACTAGATGTACGATAATGTACATGAAGCACAAATTATCATAAAGTTAATTTAATTTGGTGGGAAAATATGAAAATTATCAAACGCAGCGGCGAAGAAGTACAATTTAATGAAAATAAGATTACCGTTGCTATCGAAAAAGCAAATCATGAAGTTTCAGCAGCAGATTCCTTGACAGAAGATCAAATACAAGAAATTTCCTCATCCATCACAGACCACTGCAAAAATGCCTCAACCGCACTTAATGTTGAAGACATTCAGGACTTGGTCGAGCGTGGCATCATGAAGGCTGGAGCCTATGAGGTAGCAAAAAAATACATTACCTATCGCTATCAGCATGCCTTGATGCGTAAGGCAAACACAACCGACCAGCAGATTTTAAGTTTGCTTGAGTGTGCCAATGAAGAAGTAAAGCAGGAAAACTCAAATAAAAACTCTACCGTCTTGAGTGTTCAGCGCGATTACATGGCTGGCGAAGTCAGTAAAGATATTACACGCCGCTTTCTCATGGACGAAGATATTGCAAAAGCTCATGAAGACGGTATCATCCATTTTCATGATGCCGACTATTTTGCACAGCACATGCACAACTGCGACCTGGTTAATTTGGAAGACATGCTCCAAAACGGTACCGTTATCAGCGGCACCCGTATCGACAAACCTCATTCATTTTCTACAGCCTGTAACATTGCAACACAAATTATTGCACAGGTTGCAAGCTGTCAGTACGGTGGCCAGAGCATTTCCTTAACACATCTTGCTCCATTTGTTGATATCAGTCGTAAAAAGATAGAAAGGGACGTCATCGAGACTGCAAAAAACTGCAACCTCGATTTAACCGAAGAGCAGCGCAAGTATATGGTAGAGCGCCGTCTCCGTGAAGAAATAACACGTGGTGTACAGACCATCCAGTATCAGGTTGTTACTTTGATGACCACAAACGGTCAATCACCATTTGTTACCGTATTTATGTACCTTAACGAGGCTAAGTCAGAGCAAGAAAAACATGACCTTGCCCTTATCATCGAAGAAGTACTCAAGCAGCGCTATCAGGGTGTACGTAATGAAAAAGGCTATTGGGTGACACCAGCCTTTCCTAAATTGATTTATGTCCTTGAGCCAGATAATATTGAAGAAGGTTCTCCATACTATTATCTTACTGAGCTTGCAGCAAAATGTACTGCACGCCGCATGGTTCCTGACTACATCTCTGAAAAGAAAATGCTGGAACTCAAAGATGGCAACTGCTACCCATGCATGGGTTGTCGCTCATTCCTCACCGTCTATCATGACGAAAACGGAAAACCAAAGTTCTATGGCCGCTTTAATCAGGGTGTCGTTACACTCAACCTTGTTGATGTCGCCTGTTCTTCTGGCGGAGACATGGACACCTTCTGGAAATTAATGGATGAACGTCTGGAGCTCTGCCACCGTGCATTAATGCTCCGCCACAATCGGCTTAAGGGCACTCCAAGCGATGTAGCTCCAATCCTCTGGCAAAATGGCGCACTGGCACGTCTTAAAAAAGGCGAAACAATCGATAAATTACTCTATAACGGATACTCAACTATTTCGCTTGGGTACGCAGGTCTGTGTGAATGTACACGATACATGACAGGCAAACCACACACAGATCCAGAAGCTACTCCATTTGCACTTGCCGTCATGCAAAAACTCAATGATGCCTGTGCTACTTGGAAAGCCGAAACTTCAATTGCATTCAGTGTATACGGCACACCACTTGAAAGCACGACCTATAAGTTTGCAAAATGCCTCAAAAAGCGTTTTGGTGTCATACCTGGGGTAACTGATAAAAATTACATCACCAACAGCTACCATGTACACGTTACACAAGAAATCGATGCATTCAGCAAGCTCCTGTTTGAGTCAAAATTCCAGGAACTTTCTCCAGGAGGGGCTGTCAGTTACGTTGAAGTACCAAACATGGAAAATAACTTACCGGCAGTCATGGTTTTGCTCCGCCACATATACAAAAACATTATGTACGCAGAGCTCAACACAAAGAGTGACTGCTGTCAGGTTTGTGGTTACACTGGTGAGATCCAGATTACCAGCGATGAAGACGGTAAGTTAATCTGGCAATGTCCAAATTGTGGCAATACTGACCAAAACACCATGAATGTTGCTCGACGTACTTGTGGATATATTGGTACCCAGTACTGGAATCAAGGCCGTACACAAGAAATCAAAGAGCGTGTACTACACCTCTAACAACAGGCACATAATCCCATGAATTATGGAACAATAAAAGACACCGATATCGCTAATGGTATCGGTGTACGGGTATCACTCTTTGTTTCGGGGTGCCGCAATCATTGCAAAGGCTGTTTTAACGCAATGACTTGGGACTTTAACTACGGCACCCCCTTTACCCAAGAAACAGAACAACATATTCTCTCACTTTTAGAACCAGAATATATCACAGGGCTTACTGTCCTCGGCGGAGAACCCTTTGAAGAAGAAAATCAACAAGTATTGTACCCATTCTTGCAAAAAGTAAAAAAGCTGTACCCACAAAAGACTATCTGGTGTTATACCGGATATATATATGATAAGGATTTATTGCCAGCAGACGGACGCAAACATACCGATGTTACCGAAGGTATGCTGTCACTTATCGATGTACTGGTAGACGGACCATTTATTCTCGAAAAAAAGAATATCATGTTGCAATTTAGAGGTTCTGAAAATCAACGCCTGTTAAAAAACAACGGTACTACATTTGAGCAAGTAGAAAAGCTATAAAACGGAACACTATAAGGGCAACACTTACTCTAAAAATGAAATTAAGCTCCGGAAAGGCCTACATCTCATCTTCAATCATCAGGCTATGTCCCTGATACTTGGGTAAAAACTGTTTCGCACTGCCATTTTCAAACTGGACGGTGATAACAAACTCGCCGCTACGACTACCCGTAGCAACTACATACCCATAGCCATAATCATCATGATAGATACGAGTTCCCTTTTTATACTTTTTGGCAAGCGGATCAGTCTGTGCGCCTATACTACCCGTGCCAAAACCACCAGCACCTAAGCTTGAGCCAGAATCCCCTACCGCATAGCCATAGGCAGAAGGCACATTACCCAATACTTTAAAGATGCCCTTGCCGGCTTCCGCCAAAAAGCGGCTCGGCTGCATATATTCAGTTCTGCCATAGAGGCGACGGACAGTGCAGGCAGTTATATAGAGCTCGTCTTGAGCACGTGTTATACCAACATAAAAGAGGCGGCGTTCTTCTTCGAGTTCTTCACTACTTTTGTCCTGACGAGGGAAGATACCTTCTTCAAGACCGGTAATAACAACACGAGGAAACTCCAAACCTTTGGTATTATGCAAGGTAATCAATGTTACAGAATCAGTATCTTCCTGATCTGGATTTTCTATTGTGCGGTCAAGCTCGATGGAATCCAAAAAATCAAGCAAGCCTTGGCGAGTACAGGGATACAGTACCGCGCTATTTATCAATTCCTGAATGTTACCTGCACGCTGGGTACCAGATACTTCATCTTGAGCACTATGATATTCAAGCAACCCGGTACGATTGGCAATTTTTTCAATAAATGAAGATAACGTATCACCACTTTTTTCAGCGGCAACACATGCGGTCAGCTCATCCATGATGGCTGCAAATTCCATTACGCCCGTTGCCGCTTTTTTACTTAGTTGCTTTGCACACTCACGGCAAGCCTGTACCAATCCGACAGGAGCACCATCTAATGTAGGCGTTGTCTGCGAATACAATACAACCATATCTTGCGATTTGCCGCCAATACCTTTTGTAGGTTTATTTACAATCCGCCGGAATGCTATTTCATCACGAGGATTAGCAGTTAATGCAGCAAATGCAAGCATGTCCTTGATTTCCTCTCGATCGTAAAACTTTAAAGAACCAACAACGGTATAAGGAATCTTTCTATGTAAAAACTCTGTTTCAAAGCCAAGCGACTGAGCATTGGTACGATACAAGATTGCCCAGTCTTTATATGGACAGCCCTTTGCATGAGCCTTTTCGATCAAGTCAGCACAAAAAGCTGTTTCATCATCCTGCGTCGGTAAAAATACCAGTACCGGCTCTCCACCTTTACCTCTGACGGCACGCAACGTCTTACCCAAGCGGTCTTCATTATTGCGGACAACGCTATCAGCCGCAGCCAAGATACGGGCAGTAGAGCGATAGTTTTGCTCCAATCGAATAAGCTGGGTACCAGGAAAGTGATTTTGAAAAGTCAGAATATTCTGTACTTCGGCACCTCGGAATTTATAAATAGACTGATCATCATCACCAACGACGCATACATAGGTTCCCGTATTTTCTTCAACACCAGAAAGTGCCTGCAAGAGCTTAAATTGAGCGACGTTAGAGTCCTGATACTCATCAACCATGATGACCTTAAAACGATAGTGCATCTGCCGTCTGATTTCTTCGTTACGTTGGAGTACCAACACTGGCAACATGATCAAATCGCCAAAATCAACATTACCTGTTACGCGAAGGCGTTTTTCATATTCTGCATATATCTGAGGAAAATCAGGGTTGCTCTCAATAGTAATCAAATCAGGACTGTCAGGGGCAAGACAGTAATCTTTTGCCAATGATATCTTATGAGCAGCATGAGAAGCTTCCTGTCGTGACAATGAAGGTACAGCTTTACCAACCAAGGTAGCCATGTCATCATCATCATAAACAGTAAAATTTGGATCAACACCAGCATCTTCTGCAAAACGACGTAAAAACCATGCACCAAAAGAGTGAAATGTCCTGATAACAGACTGGGCAGCACGGCTATCCATTAAAACGGCACGTTCTGCCATTTCTTTAGCAGCCTTTTTAGTAAAGGTAACCGCCAATATCGAATATGGTGCTACATTTTTTTCTGCAATAAGATAGGCTATCTTTGTCGTAATGACGCGTGTTTTGCCAGAACCAGCACCAGCTAAAATAAGCAAAGGTGAGCCCTCATGCTTTACAGCCGCAAGCTGCTCCTCGTTTAATAACGAAAGATAACGATCGAGTGGTGAAAAAGCAGCTGGTTCCATACAGGTTACTCCGAAGCTGAGTCTATAGTATCAAAAGCAAACTGTAACGAGGAGTTTGGACGATCTTTATTTAAAGGAGAGTCAGATACAAACAATGCATCCAAGTCAACATCACTTGAGGCTACGATACGAGCACGTACCACACGACCAGGAGCTACAGCTTTACTAGCTTGCACATCATCACGATCATATCTGACAACTACAGAGCCATCTACTTCCGGAGCTTGAAACCAAGCTCTACCGATAGCAAGACCTTCGTCACCCTGCACTACTTCTTCGATTAGGATGTCATATTCTTTATTTACCCGCAACGCCAGGCGTTGACGAGTAATGTCTGCCTGTATTGCAACCAAGCGGTCAGCTCGTGATTTTGCAATCTTTTTGGGTACCTGTTTTTTAAGTGAATATCCCGGAGTATCCTCTTCCTTACTGTAAGGGAAGCATCCCGACCAATCACTCTGTATAGCCTGTAAGAATGCCTCTGTATGCAATGCAGCCTCATCAGTCTCACCTGGAAATCCTGCAAGAAACGTTGTTCTAATTGCCGCTTCAGGGAAAGCTGACCGTATATCTGCAACAAGCTGTTCGTAAGCAGTATGACTACCGACACGATTCATCGCACGGATAATAGTGTCATCACCAGACTGGAACGGAATATCAAAATACGGCAGTATACGAGCATCTTTTTTTATAACTTCAAGCACATCACGGTTAAAATGATCAGGATGTATATAAAGCATGCGGAGTCTAAAATTGCCAGGTAAAGCAGAAATCATCTCCAGCAAACGGGCAAGACCAGATTGTGTCTCGCCTCCAACAAAGACTCCTGACTTTGCATCAATATGGGCAAGTGGCAGAGGACCGCTACCAAAAACAGAATCCTCAAGACCAGTTCCGTAGCCAGCCAAATCCTGACCTATCAAATTAATCTCAAAAATACCTTTTGCCAGCAGTTCGCGTACTTCATCAATGATTTCTTGTGCAGGACGACTACGCAAATCACCTCTGATAAGCGGAATTGCACAGAATGTACAATGATTATTACAGCCTTCAGTAATTTTTACATATGCCGCCCCATTAAAGGACAGTAGCATATTACGATTACCACCACAGACACCCTTTTGAGGTGGTACAACTACAGGGCGTTCTCCATTAAAAAGGTCAGTAACAAGGGTATCAATCTGTGCTAAATCACCATTACCAAAAATAGCATCGGCTTCAGGTAATTGCTCCTTAAAAACATCAGCATAACGTTGGGCAAGACAACCTGCAAGCACAATCTTTGCATGAGCGTACTCCTGACGAGCCGCATACAATGCATCCAAAGACTCCTTTTTAGCTGATTCAATAAATCCACAGGTATTAATAATGATAAGCTGCGCCTCAGACGGCTCAAATGTCTGAGTATACCCCAATGCCGTCAAACGACCAATGAGAATTTCACCGTCAACCTGATTTTTGGCACAACCGTGCTGATCAATAAAAAACTTAGTCAATATCTTCTATTACCACTTTGTATAGGCCATCAACATCTTTAATCCATTTGATATCCTGAACAACAACCTGCCCAGCTTTTGCAATATCAAGATTATAGGTCTGACCATTAGCTATGATTTGAGTCTTAACTGCATTTCCATTAGACATCCACAAACGTGCAGCATTCTGAGGTGTCATAGAAATAACTTCACCACTTGCATAATAATTTTCAACAGCATCTGCACGATCAACAACAAAACGGAACTCGCAGGAACCTCTGAATGTGATATTAATCGTAAATGGATAGGCTCGATTATCAGTAAAGACAACGGTCTGTTTTTGTGAAGCAGCACTAATACTGTTTGTCGGAATATCAGAAACATCAACAACGACTTTTTCTGGTACTTCGCTCTTAAGCAATATCTTTACTTCTGCACCGCGCTCTTCGTTAGTTCTTGAAACATCAGAAACATAAATAATAAACTCAGGAACCGCATCTCCATCAGCATCGATTTCGGCTTCTTCGGACAAATCAACCATCTGACGACCAGAAGGCATATCAAGTGCCAATGACCCCAAAGTTCCTGCAATCGTAATAACAAGACCTGAGTTATCATCCGGAACAATGATCTGGTCACCTTTATACAGGCGTTGCTGAAATGTTTCGTTTGTCAGTTCGTAGGTATGAGTTATGCTCTTGTCTTCCTGCAGTTTTTCAGCTGCAATGCGATCTCTGATTCTACAATAGACAAACTTGTATCCTACAAATGAGAGACCACCAACCAAAACAAGACAGCCAAATACTATAGCAGGAATAATCCACGGAGAGCGGTGTTTTTCGTACAAACCTTCAGGAATCGGTGATTCCTGAATTACTTTGTTTTTATATAATGCAGCTACCGTATCAGGGTTTAACCCCAGATACTCAGCATAATTACGCAAAAAGCCATATAAATAAGGCTCACCAGGAAAGACTGTCACATCCTCACTTTCCAAGGCTTCGATATAACGACGAGTAATAGAAGTATTACGCTCAACGGTTTCTACATCTATATTAAGGCTTTCTCGTGTTTTTTTTAGCAATGCACCGTAGCTTTCCATGTCCTATTACTCCGTAAACAAAAAGTTATTATAGTTATTAGCAGAAGAAGGAGGATCATACACAAAACGCATATCAGGAATATCCTGATTTAACGCATAATTGTGAAAAAAGAAGATAAATTGATCACCCTGCGGAGTTGTTGCTTCAACACGTCTAATCAACTTAAGTTCTGGATTGATAGCCAACTTTATTACCGAAAATGCCTCAGAGGCATTCCGCCTTCGCAATAATAACTTGATAACATTTTCTTCAGAGCCTTCTTCCAAGGGTTCTGCATTCTGGCTGGACTCATACGCAATCGTATAATACCGGCTCATCAATGTAAGTCCCTGCGGGGTAGCAAGATTTGCACCACCTGCGGATGAATCAGAAACATTCTGTTGCAAAACTGAGGTAGAACCAGGGAGATAAATCGTAAGTGTCTGACCATTAAATACAATAACCTGTCTGTTATCAGGCTTAGTAAAATCGATACGTAACAGATCGGGACGCTTAAATGACACATGGCCGGACATGGCACTTTTACCAGTGGTAATTTCTACATCCGCTTCGTAATCACGTATACTTCCGTAATAGGTAGATATCTGTTTGAAAAAATCGGCCGCAGTAGTAATTGTCTGAGCAAAAACTGCATAAGCTGCAGAAACGCAAAACAAGACTGTACACAATACAACCAGTTTTATTTTCTTAATAAACATGAAGATATTTTAGTCAAGAAGATGTATAGAGTCAAGCAAGGCCGATAGCATGGGCTACCACTCCAAACATCGTTTCAGGCTCAATCGGTTTAGACAAGTGGGCGTTCATACCCGCTGCACGACTTTTTTCAACATCATCATCAAATGCATTTGCCGTCATCGCAATAATAGGTATCTTTTGCGCATCCGGATGTCCTGAGGAACGTATCAACTTACTTGCTGCAAGACCATCCATAACAGGCATACGTACATCCATCAATATAAGCTGATAGGTTCCCGGCTTACTCTGAGTAAATTTTTCGACCGCTCGTTGTCCATTTTCTGCAATCTCAACTAATGCATGCTTACGTTCCAGCAGGGACTTTGCAATTTCCACGTTGATTTGATTATCTTCAACAAGCAAAAAGCGTTTGCCCCAAAAGTTTATCTTTGCCACTGATACAGCTGATAGCGGTGACTGAGTAACTTTGTTAAGCGATGCAGTCCGTACATCTTTTTCGTCAGCAAGTTTAAATGGTACAACTATAATAAAGGAACTGCCCTTACCCAACGTACTTTCAAGACGGATAGTACCACCCATCATTTCTATTAAGTTTTTAGTTATTGCCAGTCCAAGCCCTGTACCGCCATGAGCAGACGTATTTGAATTATCAACTTGTTCAAACGGATCAAAAATGCGGTTCTTCTTTTCATCAGGAATACCAACACCGGAATCCGTCATAGTACATCTAATCGTCATCGCCTGATCAGTGTGCGTAAGACATTCAATATCCAATCGTATAAAACCGGAATCAGTAAACTTTACTGCATTGCCCAGTATATTTATAAGACACTGCTGCAACTTCATCTTGTCACCAATACAAATAGACTGCATGACAAAATCATCAACCGAATACTCATATTGCAAATGCTTTGTTTGTGCCTGATTTTGTATGATCGTATTAATGCCTGCAACAAAATCCTTAAACACAAACGGCTCATTCTTCAAAACAAGCTTGCCACTTTCAATGCGGGACATATCCAAAATGTCATTAATCAATGACAACAGATAGCGGGCAGAGATTCCCATCTTATTGATATAATCAAGAAGCTTTGTCTTTTCATCGATTGCCTGAGAAGCCAGCTCATTCATACCAATTATAGCATTAAGCGGTGTACGGATTTCATGGCTCATGCGAGACAAAAATGAAGATTTTGCGACACTCGCCTGCTTTGCAGCTGTAAGGGCCAATCGCATCTTGCGTTCATTTTCTTCAGTTTCTCTTTGGATTTTCGTATAATCCTGCCCCGTAAGACCAATCAACCGACACTCTCGGTCGATATAAAAGAATGTCAAAAGTTTTGTATATACCTCGCCACCATCATTTACCTTAACAAGAACATCGTACTGGTTATCGTTTTTCAGTGCGACCATAACTTGCATTAACGAAAGCAAATCAAGCATATGTTCCCGTTCTTCCGGTAAAATCCATGAATCACTACAATAATCAAGCCATGCATCATAACTTTGGCATTGTTTACCCTCATCAAAAAAGCTGGTATCTCCACGATCCTGAATAAACGTCAATACATTGGAAATGGCATCTATCATCGCAATAAATTCGTATTGTCGTATCAAGACCTGCGATATGACAGAGTTTATCAGCATCGTATTTGAAACGTCTGTAACCGTACCAAACGAAATGACATCATCCGTACCAGGGCGATTCATGATATTAACCGTACAGTGGGCCAGTTTTACACTCTCGCCATGGGGTCTAAAAAAATACTCAAATGTACGTGTTTTTTCGCCAGCCGCAAAGGCCTGTAATAAAGCCTGACGTCCAATGATCTTATCCATGTTTTCAACATCTTGTCGGCGAGGCATGATACGCGAAATAACATCGAGCATTTCTTCATAACCCAATTGCGTTTGTGGAGGCAAGAGAGGACTTTCGCCACCAATCAGCTCTACAACATCATGCGTAATATCAGAGCGTGTCGAGGCTATCGCAGTCCCGGAGATATGTTCAAGCAATTCCTGGGCAGCCGCATAATTCTGCTCCAAAACTTTTTCATGCGCTTCTATGCGCTCCGTATAGAGGTTGGCAAGATTTTCATCAGCAATTTCTTTATTAAAATCAAGATGGACGCCATAATACAGCTTATCATCCCCTACTTGACAGACATAATGCGCTATAAGACGTATCCAGCATACAGAACCAGACTCTGTTCTGCAACGATAATGCACATCTAACGAATAATCTGTTTCATCAATATGCTCTTCCCATAACTCATAAATAACATGTCTATCTTCAGGAATAATACGACTTATTGCATCTTCTTTATCATAAGAGTCCCAATAGTCTTTGCTGCCATAATGAACTCGATAGTATTCTTTATTATTATATAATAGGGAGAGATTTTCAGGTCCAACCTTGTAGATACCAATACCTACAGGCAAGTTTTCTAATATTGAGTAGTCTCCTGCTATTATCTGCGAAAGAAGCTCTTTATCTTCCATATCGTATTCAGTTTCTGTTCCCACCATTGGGATATTGTACTCTATAAATCAAAATCTAGCTATCTTTAATAGCCAAAAAAAACTATTTCCACTCTGTATAATCAATAGCAGCTTCTATCTTGTCTTCTATAGCGTCATCAAGCAAGGCAAATACATCTATATGGGCACGCCGTTCAATTTCATCAATAGCGACGGCACAATCCCAAAATGAGCCATCATATTTTGTATTAGGAAGAATAAAGCCCATAGTAATAACACGGTATGCATCATCTGGAGTATCACGATCAGCATCATCTTCATATACCGGTACCAAAATCGCCTTATAATAATACTCTGGCACTGCCACCTCGTTTTTTCCGATACTGGCATATGCAGAAGCCGGCTTTTCCAATAATGGTCCCGAAACCACATATATTCTGCCAAAACGCTGGGCCCAGACACGTACCTGACTTTCGAGATCCTTCCATACGCCTCTGTTAAAGGAACCAACCTGAGGGCTCATATTACTCATATAAAACGTATCGCTCATAGCCTCTGTACTGAACGTCATATCACCTGCAGGTGTTAAATGGCCTCGGTCATAGCCTGATTTTTTATAATCAGCCAAGTCTGCAGATCCGGTAACAATTGCCGGATCAACACGAAAATTATCCGTACGAGCAGTATTTTTAACCAGCTGGCTGGCTGACAAACAATATGCAGACCACTCAGCCTGTTCATACGACTCACGATAACACAAGGCATAATGGTCAAAATAGCGGATCTGATGGTCTGATACATGAGATAAAGCTGGACAGTACGGATACTCAAGTCCCTGCGGCAAGGCAATACACTTCGATGGAACCTCTGCTTTTTGCTTCTCAGCTTCCCATTCTGTTTGCTGTACAACTACTACAGGTTCCGTCTGAGTTGACACTAACGAAGTATACGCCGTATAGGTCACAAGACACACACATAAAATCAACAGTAAGAACAACAGCCCTGTCGGCTTTTTATTTTTTTTAATACGTCGTTTTGACATAAGACAATCCTTATATGGTTCATAGTATATCACAACGCCATCAAAGCAAAAAGTCAGCATCAAAAAAACGTAAGACAAGTATTTTTAATAATATTTAAAGCAAGAGATAAAATTCGTGGTATACTTACAGTATATATCTCATATCACATGCACAAATGTTATGGAGCAGAATCAATGAAAAAACCTCATCAAAGCCTTAGTTTTAAAATAATTCTTACCGTACTTATAGGAACAATCCTTTCAAATCTGGTAATAGGAGCACTTGTCATTCGCGGGTCATCCACTGCACTACAAAACATGATGTACGAAGATTTACAGCACTCCGTCAACGCCGTAGCAAAAGATATGAACCTCAATAACGAACGAGACGTAAGAATGTTACAAACTCTGGCAATGATTCCGCAAATCAGAGATGACAACATCTCGCTCTATGATAAATATCAAATCGTACATGCCTCTCAAACTCTGGATAAAAACTATATTGATGTATCAATCCTCGATCTTGAAGGCAACGGCTATATCAAGGACGGTACAGAAACCGCTAATTTTGCCGCCTATCCCTATTTTCAACAGGCAGTAAAAGGGAATCTGTATATTACCGATCCCTTTATCGAAAAAGATACAAAAGCGGTCATAATGGTCTATGCATACCCCGTGCGAGACTTTAATAACAAAATCAGTAATGTCGTTTTCTGCACGGTAAATGGATTTAAACTCAGCGATCTTTGTATGGAACATCCCATGGCAAACAATCGAAAACCATACGTTATCAGCGCTGCAACTAAAATCACGCTTGCAAATGAAGACCACTGGAAAGTTGCTGTCGAAGACCTTGCCGAAATTGAAAGACAAAATCAAGGCACACCTCTTGGCACCCACCTTACACAAATGCTTTCAGGCGAAACAGGACATGATATTTATAGCGACAATGGAAAAATGTGGATGGCAGCATGGGAGCGCATTCCAAACACCACATGGATAGCAGCCTGTTCGGTGCCCTTTGCTGACTTTCAGGAACGACTGTCTACCCTCATACAAGGCATCATCATTGCATTTATCATTATGACCATCTTGTCACTATCGATAGTCACGTATGTCATACGCTATTCAATCAAACCTTTACGACAACTCAAAAAAGCAATTACCCAAATATCTTCACAAAATGCAGACCTCACCACAAGACTAAAAGTCTCAGCACAAGATGAAGTCGGAGATGTAGTATCAGGATTTAATGGCTTTACCGAAAAACTACATAATATCATCCGCCAGATAAAACAATCAAAAGAGGGACTCGATAATGCAGGTAATCAGATGGGTACCATCACCGAAGACACTTCAAGTGCAATTTCAGAAATTATTGCAAACATCGACAGTGTTAATTCTCAAATTCTCAATCAATCAGCCAGTGTTGACGAAACTGCAGGGGCTGTAAACGAGATAGCAAGCAACATCACTTCTCTTGAAAAGATGATTGATAGTCAATCCTCGGGTGTTGTAATGGCTTCTACCGCTGTTGAAGAAATGATAAGCAACATTGCTAGCGTTAACCAGTCGGTGGCAAAAATGGCACAGTCATTTGAAGAGCTCGAACATAATGTCGAAACAGGTTCTTCTAAACAGCAGGATGTAAACGACAAGATTGAACAGATAAAGGCACAGTCCGAAATGTTGCAAGATGCAAATACTGCCATCTCTACTATTGCGGAACAGACAAACCTCCTTGCCATGAACGCCGCAATTGAAGCCGCACACGCAGGAGAGTCTGGAAAAGGCTTTTCCGTTGTTGCAGATGAGATCCGTAAACTTTCAGAGACTTCCGGTGAGCAGTCAAAAACCATCGGTGTCCAGCTTGGTAAAATACGCGACTCCATTGAGCAGGTAGTTACAGCATCAATAGAGTCACGAGAGTCATTTAAGGAAGTAACAAACAAAATCCGCAAAACTGATGAATTGGTACGTCAAATAAAAGGTGCCATGGAAGAACAGCAACAAGGAAGTAAACAAATCAGTGATGCACTCCATTCTATGAACGATAGTACTGTTGAAGTCAAAAATGCTTCTACAGAGATGTCTGAGGGCAATAATCAGATCTTGCAGGAAGTACAAAACCTGCAGAATGCTACTGCAACCATGAAAGACAGCATTGCAGAGATGTCAATTGGTGCTAAAAAAATCAATGCAACTGGTGAAGCTCTTGGTGATATCTCTCAAATTATGAAAGAATCTATCAACAAGATCAGCAATGAAATAGACTTGTTCAAAGTATAGACCGATTACCGTATTGCTCCATTAGTACGGGGTAACGCAAGAGTTCCTCATAAGGATGACAGCGAGCAAGTGCTATAGAAACGACATTTGCAGCTGTCAGTTTTTTTGCTTGCAGCATCATATGGTTTTGTATCTGCTGTGCCTTTATACATTGTTCTGGTGTCAGCTTTACCGCCAACCCAATATGCGGAAAAAAGTTTTCTGGCACATAATTACGGTTTGCCCCTGGGGCAAAATACGGGAGGAACAGTTGGTGCAACAGGTTATTCATCTGCCTTAGTCGCCTACCTGCTTCACAATCCATATTAATAGAAAGAACTATCACTTTTTGCTTAAAATCATCAATGCCGCCACAAGAAAGTTGCAGCGGTTGCAAGTCTACCTTCACAAAAGCACAAAAGCGTTGCTGGAGCAGCGGTACATCACTATCTTGTACATGGAACATGCCAATCGTCAGATGTACTGGGACACGATGGTCTATTAAAAATGTGTTACCCGTAACATGGGCATATTCGTTGATAAGTGCAGAGATCGCTGCAGAAGTCAATTCATCAAAATAGACAGAGACGGCATAGGTAGATGAGGACAGTACTTTTACCTTGCCTTGAGTATGCAGTTCAGAAATTGGCATAAAGTACATAACTCCTTAAAACCATGTATGCAAATCCCCTTAGTCGTCATACTCTTTATCATATTTTTCGCTCCAGTCTTTTTTGTTTTTCCATTTGATACTCTTTTCCAAAAGCATTTCCGCATCTTCTTTTCCCTGAAAGACACGCCATTCATCATACCGGTCAGAAAAGGGAGTCTTGTCTTTATTTTTTTCGCGTAAATCTTCTTCACCGTTAGCCATAATACATAATCTCCTTACAGGATGTTTACCAATGATTAGTCACTGTTGCAGCAACATCGCGACTGTATCAAGTATCAGCTTATCAGCCGGTAACCAATCGACTGAGTACAGTTTTTGTGCCGTAAGCCATTTTGCGTTTTCATGTTCAAGCAACTGTAGTTTGCCTGAGACAATGCTGCACAAAATACAATGCATAGTCAGGTGGAATGTCGGATAATCATAATCCACTACACCAAGCGTTCTTTCTGCCTTTACCTCGGTTGCTAGTTCTTCATGAATTTCGCGGACAATACATTGCTCAGGAGTTTCGCCCTGTTCCAGTTTGCCACCAGGAATTTCCCACCAACCTTTCCAGTCGCCATAGCCGCGCTGAGTTGCGAATACTTCTTTTTTATGAGTTTCTGGATTTGTACGGAGAATGATAGCTCCGCTAACGGTTACAGTTTTCATTGTACCACTTCCCACCAGCTATTTTTATCTGCTCCGACATTTTTATGTTACAAGCGAAATGCCATACTCTGTCCGCTCAAGTATAGTAAATAACTCTTTATCCATATGTATACAAACGCCTTTAGTCGTCATAATCTTTATCGTATTTTTCGTTCCAGTCTTTTTTACTTTTCCATTTAACACTCTTTTCCAAAAGCATTTCAGCATCTTCCTTTCCCTGAAAGATACGCCATTCATCATACCGGTCAGAAAATGGAGTCCTGTCCTTATTTTTTTCGCGTAAATCTTCTTCACCGTTTGCCATAATATTTCATCCCCTTACCGGAAGTGTAGCACTGATAAATGTTAATTCATTCCTCGCCAAATAAAGGCATCGATTCTGCAACTGTTTTAAAATATATTTCAGGAGTTGAATATTTTATAAAATCACCATTACGGATTTCTCTATTAAGTGAAAAGATTTTCCTTAAATCAGAATGTGAATATTCATCTTTAAGATGGATTTTTATTAAATCAATAAATCTTGCAACAGTAATAGCTGAACCGTTTACCGAAGATTCATCACTTATACTTTTTAATTGGGAATTAATAGTAGTACCAAATCCACCCGCTATGTAAGTAAAAAATGCAAGCGGTGTTTTAGATTCACTATAATTATTAATTCCATAAATATAATTATGAATCATCCTATTTCTATGGTCATTAGAAATTGTATACTTTGAATATGCTTTATTATCAATTATGGCCTGGTATCCATCAAAATCAGAAATAAGCAAAACATCCGGAGTCAAACCAATAGATCCAACATGTTTTGCTTTATAATGAAAGATATCTTGAAATAAGAGAACTGTATTTTTTTCAAACCCAGTTGCATCTTCACGACCTTTAAAGGCCATCTCAAAATATTCAGACATAAAACTTCCAATAGCGCCATGAGGATAAGTTTTCATAAGAAAGTCTTCAATCTTCGCTTTCTCAATTCCGGTCTTCCTATTTATTAACTCTATGATTTCTTGTGAAATATAAGTAATTGGACTATTAAGTGAAAGACTTATAAATTCACTTTTAATCTTTTGTTCATCAATTATTTTACTTGTTACTGTTTTAGTATTTGAAAGATTTCTTGTATCCTTATTATGTTTTATATCAAGTCCATATTTTCTTTGAAAAACTTCTTCGTTTTCTGGTCTATCAATAAATATAAGAGGTTTGATTAAAATTGCTTTTACTTCTTCCTTTTTATCCTCAAGTATTCTTACTTTTTTTTCTTCGTCTGGTTTAGCAAGCTGAGTATATTCAAGCCAATTGATTATAGTATTTGCAATATCAAGTAAATGACCGGTTTTATCTTCATATCTTCCATTTCCTTTTGAAGGTGGATATAGAGTAAAATCTTCCGTTTGTAAATATTTATCGCCATGTGCTCTGTAATCAAGTATTCTATTAATAACTTTCTCAAAACAAGAGTCCGTTTCATTTTCTGCATGTAATATTATGATTAATCCTATTTCTTCAACAGTAAGATACTGAATACATTCATTGTTTAATAATTTTAAT
>JAILIC010000069.1 GCA_024695475.1 Treponema sp. | reverse complement strand
CTCCTGCACTGGTATTTGCAATAAACGCATTAGAAAGCGAATATAGATAGGTTGGACTGGGCGTAGGAACATATAAAACTGCATCTAAAAAAACACGTATACAAATCGAAACTGTTTCCTTATTAAGCGTCATAAGAGCTTTTATCATGTCCACTTTATGCAACGGATTTTCATTTGAAGGAGGAGCATCCGTACAGATATGCAACGAAGAAAACACTCGTTCCTTGCTGTTATAAATACGATACGTTAGTGCAGTCTGTGCAGTACCGTAGGAATAGGTACTTTGATACAATCCTGGTACTACATCACCAATACCTGCAATAACAGAGTTATACCCCTTGCTGTCAAAACTATCTAAAAGAGCGTGTACGACTTCAAACGGAGTTTTATCACTTACATTTAAAATACCAACGAGCGATTTTGCATTCTTAAACCAGAATCTATGGCGTATGTGCGTAAGGCCACTATCCAGCAATGGTATAACCTGCTTATATTGCTCGTTAGATAGTTCCGCAGCAAAAGAAAAAATAACAGTATAGCACGCAGTATCGGTAAGCTCTGTCTCTAAAGATGGTAACATGCGCCGTATTATGGAAGAATCAATAATACGCCCCTCGATTAAATCTGTAAAAAAAGTCGTTGCCGAAAAAGACTGGTTAATAACCTTGCGCTCATGTTCCAACGTAAGTATCAAATGCTGTAATTCTTCAGCCAGTTCCGTAAAATCAATCGGCTTAAGCACATATGCTTTAGCTCCATATTTGAGAGCTTGCTTAGCATACGAAAAATCATCAAATCCCGATATAATGAGTATCTGTGTGGACGATCCATTTTCACGACACTTTCTTAAAACTTCAAGTCCTGTCAATAAGGGCATACGGATATCAATTACGGCAAAATCAGGCTTTAAATTTTGTATTGCTTGATACGCAAGCTCACCATTACTACACTCTGCAATAATAGAAATGCCTAACGTTTTCCAAAATGAGGCACATTTGAGATTTGACACAATTGCTGGTTCGTCATCAGCAATTACACAGGAAAATAATGTATCCATTTACCTGCAAGTATAGCACAAAACACTAACAGATACCATTTTATGCCTGGCTGATACAAATATACTAAGGTACAGTAAAGGTGACACCATTTGCACTGGTAAAACTGAAATTTGGTAGAGATCCATCAGCCTCACAGGAATAGTCAACTGCTACCGTGTGCGGATAGTCAGTCAGTATCACCGTATCAAAAGATAGAGAATTACTTTTATATACATATTCTGTAAAATAGAGAGTTCCAGGTTCTGACAAATTTCCTTGCCATATTCCCTCGGAAACAATTTTCCCATCACACTCTATTATATATTTTTTATCATAAAGCTGGATAAAAACAACACTACCAATAGCAGTATTATCAGCTGATGCTGAAAGACTTGAGCGAAGTGTACCAGCTGAAGAAACGTTTGTCATTGCCAAATTTACGGTATTCTGTCCTGCCACGACATCTAAGGATGAACTTCCTGTATATAAATGGTAAAAGTCTGATGTACCAGTACTAGGATTGCTATAGACATTTGCCTGTATAACAATACTGGCACCAACGGATATATCATCAAAAACCATTTGATACGTATCAGGTATATCTGACAGATTAACCGTTTTGGTAGCAGTGTAATCTCCAGAAAGTGCAACGATTAACCAAGTTGCATCAGGATCATCATCATTTGCAACAACATTTCTTACTCCCCCATTTAAACCGGCACCATTAAAACACAGGGTAAGTGTGGATCCCTCATCAGACTCTTCTAGCAGATTCGAACACGAAAAAAGGCATGTCAGAAGACAGCACAGCATAATCGCACAAGTAATTTTTAGTTTTAGTTTCATTTATAATATATTTTATTCCTCTTTGCTGTAATTATTTTAAAATCAAAGCAGCCTTTTGTCAAATAAAGGACGAATCGTGCATTTTTATCTGCTTTGTGGTATACTGCACGTATGAGTAGTATACCACTATATATTTTAAATCACTTGCCGTGGCTGTGGTTTGGATTATTTATTTTCTTTATCGTGATAGAAGCACTGACGCTTGCCCTGACAACAATTTGGTTTGCCTGTGGGGCTTTTGCACTCATCTTTATTTCACTGCTCCCGATTCCATTGAGCTGGCAAGTCTTACTCTTTTTGCTCATTTCCTGCTCACTGCTGTTTTACACGCGTCCTGTTGCACTCCATCACTTTAACTTAAAAAGACCAGCACTAAACAGTGATGCTCTTATAGGTAAAAAAGTTGTGGTAACAGAATCTATAACCTCACTTAAAAAAGGTGCCATAAAAGTAAATGGTATAGTCTGGACAGCTACCAGTGTAGATGGTTCAGAAATTGCAGTCGGCACAGAATGTACAGTAACAGATATTCAAGGCGTAACTGCCATAGTAAAAAAGGCATAACCATTGACAGTGCATGCACTGTCAATAACTATAATAACAATATATAAAAAAAGGAGGCTTTCATATGGAATTACTTATAGGAGCTCTAGTATTGGTCGTGATGCTTTTGATAATCACGAACATCCGCATCGTACCGCAGTCACATGCATGTATTATTGAACGATTAGGAACCTATGCCGCAACATGGCAAACAGGATTACACGTAAAAGTACCTTTCATTGATCGTGTTGCAAACCATGTATCCCTTAAAGAAAAAGTCTTGGACTTTCCACCTCAGCCAGTTATTACAAAAGATAATGTTACCATGGAAATTGATACCGTTGTCTACATGCAAATAACAGATCCAAAAATGTACACCTACGGTGTAGAAAACCCAATGACAGCAATCGAGACGCTTACTGCAACAACATTGCGTAACATCATTGGTGAGCTGGAACTCGATGCTACCCTTACCAGTCGTGATGTCATAAACACAAAGATGCGTGCCATACTTGACGAGGCAACAGATCCTTGGGGCATCAAAGTGACACGTGTTGAAGTAAAGAATATTATGCCACCAGAAGCGATCCGCGAAGCAATGGAAAAACAGATGCGAGCAGAACGCGAGCGTCGCGAAAAGATTCTTGTTGCTGAAGGTCAAAAACAAAGTGAGATTTTGGTTGCCGAAGGTAAAAAGCAGGCTAAAATTCTCGAAGCCGAAGCTGATAAACAGGCAGCAATCTTACAGGCAGAAGCTGAAAAAGAAGCTAAAATCCGTAAGGCAGAAGGTGAAGCTACCGCCATTCGTAATATACAGCAGGCAACTGCAGACGGTCTCAAAATGATAAAGGAAGCTGGTGCTGACGAAAGCGTCATAAAACTCCGCAGCCTCGAAGCTCTTGAAAAAGCCGCTGATGGACAGGCTACAAAGCTGATTGTACCGGCAGACTTCCAAAATCTGGCAGGTGTAGTCGCTTCTGTTTCTGAAATAGCAAAAAAACACTAAGTTATGATGTACCCGCTGGCCCAGCAACGCCAGTGGTACAACTCCAACTAATTCACAGATATCTGCATACCTACCTTTATAAAACGAAATAGTCGTAATGCAGCTTCATAATACGACTCTTTTGCACAAGCTAAAGCTTCCTGTAATGTAATAGTATCACTTACAGTCGGCATCATAGATACAATGCCGTGTTCAAATATTTTATCAGCATCTTTACCCATTGAACCGACTAAGGCAACGGCTGGAATACCATATTTTTTACAGCGGTCGCCTACACCTTGCACTACTTTTCCAAAACAAGACTGCCAGTCAGTACGACCTTCACCAGTAATTACAAGATCAACACCTTCAAGATAGTGATCAAACTGTGTCAAATCTAAAACAGTCTCAATACCAGATTTGAGTGTGCCATGCAAAAAGACCATGAGGGCAGCCCCCCAAACCACCTGCCGCACCAGAACCTGCAATCGCATCAGGATTAATGCCAAAGGTTTTTATAATGACATCACGATAATTCTGCATACCTGCTTCCAGTCGTTCAAGAATATCAGGTGTACCTCCTTTTTGCTTTCCAAAGGTATAGGTAGCTCCATTGGTACCGCATAACGGATTGGTAACATCACACATAACAGTTACGTGAGCATTTTTTAATAAAGGGTTCAGATGTGACACATCAATATCATAAACTCTTTCAAGATCACAACCTCTACCTTCCAACTCATTACCATGCTTATCAACAAAGCGTCCACCCAAAGCACGGATACAACCCATACCTCCATCATTGGTTGCAGAGCCCCCGATAGCAATACTGATATTAGTAAAACCTTCTGCAAGGGCATGTGCTATTAATTCACCAGTACCATAGGTAGTCGTATTAAGAGGATTACGTAAATGATCAGGAACCAAAGGCAATCCTGAAGCACAAGCCATTTCCATGACAGCACTGTTTTCACTTAATTTTCCATAGTAGGTTGTAATCTGATTCATGAGTGGATCATGAACTTCAGTAACTATTTTTGTACCGTTACAGGCTTTTATAACCGCATCAGTAGTACCTTCGCCACCATCTGCAACAGGAATACCTTTACACTCGACAGGTCCAAATACTTCAGTTGCAGCTTTGGCAAGCATAGCAGCAGACTCTTCACTGGTTATAGTACCTTTAAATGAATCGGATACAAACAATAATTTCACACCTAACTCCTTATTGGATTATAGCCGTTTCCAACACAATTTAACAGGAATATTTTAGATATGCTTTGCATATACATACAAAAAGATTTCATTCATACTGTATATATTTTCATTTTAGTGCATATTTTTCTAAAAAAATGCGTATTAATACTTGATAAAAATAAAAAGAACACTTATATTCTTCATATTCTAGTTCTATTCGTTATATACCTTTTACGGTGTCCTTATACACAAATGGAGGTTCGATTTTGAAGCAGAAAACTATAAAGTATCTTACTGGCACTGCTTTGCTTCTTCCTTTATCTATTGTCATTCTGTTTCTATTTATACCCCTGCTGCAGAATATTATTCCGACATTCTTTCCAGAGGGCTTTTCTTGTTCACAGTATCAAAACTTTTTTGCAGATTCCTTTAACCGGACCATATTTTTTAGATCAATAAAACTGAGTGTACTCACCACCTGTATCTGTATGATCTTAGGTATTCCAACATCATACTACATGAGCCGCTTAACAGGAAACAAAAAGCGAATTCTCAACTCCCTTATATTATTTCCTTTACTTACCAATGCAGTTGTCCGCGGATTTGCATGGATCAGCATACTTGGTAAAAACGGTCTGCTTAATGATCTACTCGTCAAAAGCCACATCATTTCTCAACCAGTGCAGATGCTATATACCGAGGGAGCCATCGTAGTCGGTTCCGTCTATCTATTTTTACCAGTAATGATTTCTTCATTAACTTCAGTCATGGAACAAATCGGCGTTGATCTTGAAGAAGCCGCCCACACTCTTGGAGCAAATGTATTGCAAGTTTTTATAAAAATAATTATTCCTTTGGCAATTCCAGGTGTCATTACAGGCAGTGTACTGGTATTTGCCGGTACCATAAGTGCCTATACCACACCTACACTCCTTGGTGGCAACAAAAACATGATGCTTGCAACCTTGCTCTATCAACAAAGCAGTGTATTGTCTGATTGGAACAGTGCAGCAGTCATTTCATTTATCATGATAATCGTTAGCTTAGGCATTATGAAAATCTTTACAACAATCTCTTCAAAGCTAGACAGGAGAGAATCCCATGTATAAACATAGAACTGTATCTATCATTTCATTTTTAGTTTTTGTTTTTTTGTTCTGTCCGTTATTTCTTATAGTATTAACAGCATTCAATAGTGCAGACTCTATTTCACTGCCCCTGTCAGGATTTAGTCTCAAATGGTTTGCAAAAGTATTTAAATCAAGAGCTTTGGTCGGTAGCTTCAAGTCAAGTTTTATTCTTGCTATCATCTCAGCTGCAATTGGTACCCTTATCGGACTCACCTCGTCAATAGCCATTGTCCGTACTAACAACAAGGTATCAAACGCGATCTACAATATATTTCTTTCACCTTCCCTTATTCCAGGAATTGTAACAGGATATATCTTATTCCGTTTTATGGTTGTCTTTATCCAAATGCCACTTGCACTTGCGCTAGTAACAGGACATTTTTTAATCGTTCTCCCTTATACCGTGCGTATCATTTGTGCCAGTCTAAAAAACATAGATCCCAGTTTGGCAGAGGCAGCCCGCACACTAGGCTGTACCCCTGTACAAGCCTTTATAAAAGTAGTACTGCCAGAGTTAAAAGGAGCCATGCTCACATCATTTATGCTGGCATTTATTAACTCTTTCAATAATATCCCCGTTTCAATGTATCTCAAGGCTCCTGGTATGAATACTTTGCCATACTCAATGATGAATTACATTGAATATAATTACGATCCAACCGTAAGTGCATTGTCTGTCATGCTTATGCTCTTGACACTCATTTTTATGGTAGTAAGCGATCAAGCAGATGATAAAAAAAACAACAAGGAGTAACCCATGCATGATATTCTTGGAAAACTTTCTGACATAAATCTTACCTATGACAAAAAAAATTACATATTAAAGAACTTAAATCTCGAAATTTATAAAGGAGAGCTCTTGTCTTTGCTAGGACCTTCTGGTTGTGGCAAAACAACAACATTGCGCATTATTGCAGGTCTTATCCAGCCAGACTCTGGAACCTTTACATTAGAAGAAAAGGATATTACAGATGTGCCTGTTCATAAGCGTGATTTTGGTCTGGTATTTCAAAGCTATGCATTGTTTCCGCATATGAGTGTTTATAATAACATCGCATTTGGCTTAAAAATGAAAAAGATAGACAGTGCAACCATTGATTCAAAAGTAAAAAACATGGCAGAAATCTGTGGTATTTCCGAATACCTCAATCGTTTTCCAAAACAACTTTCAGGGGGACAGAGACAACGTGTTGCCCTCGCCCGCGCCTTAGTGACAGAACCAAAACTGTTATTGCTTGATGAACCACTCAGCAATCTTGATGCACAGCTACGTATACAAATGCGTACTTCGATTAAACGCATTCAGCAGCAACTGGGAATTACCATGGTATTTGTCACCCACGATCAGGAAGAGTGTTTTTCTATTTCTGACCGTGTTGCAGTCATGGATAAAGGTATTATAGTCCAGTGCAGTACCCCAGAAGAAATATATAACAAACCAGCAAGCGAAATGGTAGCACGCTTTGTCGGCTTTAAAAACTTTTTTACTGCAGATCAAGCAGCACAATTAGGCATCACCCTTCCAGAAGGCTACAAACAGATTTGTATCAGACCAAATGACATAGAGCTTTCTGATGATTCTTCCATAAAAGGAACCGTTGAAGTACGCACCTATCTTGGAACAGGCTATCAATATGAAATTCATGTTGGACAAGCCGTCATGACTGTTTCTAGTACTAAGGAACCCGCCTATAACGTAGGACAATCGGCAGGACTTGTTTTCAAAAGCAATAAAATTGTTTATTTAAACCGCTAAGGTTTTATATAAATAGAGGAGAAGTTTCCAATGAAAAAAAGCACAGTATGCGCTATGGTTTTGGCACTTGCAGCAATCAGTTTTGTTTGTGCCAGTGGAAAAAAAGAGGCAACAGATCTCGTAGTTTCAACATGGGGTTTATCCGAAGACTCACTGTGGTCAGAAGTATATGAACCTTTGCAAAAACAGAGCAACATCACTGTTGTACTCGATACAGGTAATGCTCAAGAACGTTATACAAAGATGGTTTCTGATCCAAATTCCACAATTGATGTTATCGAACTTGCTCAGAAAAACGTTGCAGACGGAGTTGCAGAAGGTGCTTTTTCTGTAATTAAGCCAGAAGAAATCAAGGAATTCAACAATCTTATTCCTGCAGCACAGAACTTGATAAAAAGTGGCGCTGGTGTACCTTACACAATCAACAGCATCGGTATCATCTATGATGAAAAAGCAGCCGGTATGAAAATTACCGAGTGGAAAGACCTTTGGAATCCAGCCCTGAAAGGCAAAATTGCCATTCCTGCAATCACAACTACTTTTGGTCCAGCAGTTATGTGCATGGCAAGTGATGTATACGGCGTAGACATCACAACCGATAAGGGTGAAACAGCTTTCAAAGCACTTGCTGACCTTAAGCCAAATGTCATGCTCACCTATGCAAAAGCAAGTGATGCTGCAAACCTCCTCAAAACAGGCGAAGTTGCAGTTGCAATCGTCGGTGACTTTGGTATTCCTGTAATGAAAAAAGCAGATCCAGATGCACAGTATGTTGTACCAGCAAGCTGCACTTATGCTAACTTCAATGTAATCAACATCAACAAAAATACAAAAAATCGCGATGCTGCTATTGCATACATCAACTATCGTATGATGGCAGAAACAGAAGAAAGAACAGCCGTAGCTGTAAACGATACTCCTGTTAACACAAAGGCTAAAATTGATCCTGCACTTGCAGCAAATATGACTGTTGGTGATATTGCAAAACGTGCAAAAATGGTTGACTTCAACTATATCCGACCATTACTCTCTGGTTGGGTTGAACGTTTTAACAAATTGATGAATCAATAATCATATAACTATGAAAACGGTATTACGACACGCACGTGTATTATGTATGAATGACAGTCTGGATTACTATCCCGACGGTTATCTGGTATTCGAAGATGATACCATACGTACAGTAGGAGAAGAATCATCATACAATGTAACAATCTCTCAAGGTGCGACATACGAATATGATATGCACGGTGACATTGTAATGCCGTCTTTTATCAATACACATACTCACTTGGGAATGACTTCCTTTCGTTCCCTTGGTGATGACATGAAAGACCGCCTGACGCGGTTTTTATTTCCTTTAGAAAACAAATGCATGACAAAAGATCTGGTGTACGCTTCTTCTTGTATTAGTATTGCAGAAATGCTGCTTTCAGGTACATCAACAGCGCTGGATATGTATTATTTTGAAAAAGAGGCAATAAAAAGCGCGTCAGACATGCATTTTAGGCTCTGGGCTGGCGAAACGCTGCTCGATGCCCCCCATTGTGATGGTGATGGCTTTGAAGCAGGAATGGCATATATAAACGAAATGCTTCCGTTACAGTCAGACATGATACATGTCGTTGCAGCACCGCATGCCCCTTACAGCGTTTGTGAGGATAATCTCAAAAAAGTACAAGCATTCTGCAAAGCCAATAACCTACTCTGGAGCATGCATGTTTCAGAGATGCCCTCTGAAAATACAAAAAGCAGAGAAAGATATGGAGTATCTCCTATCCGCCACCTTGCCAACTGTGGCATTCTTGACGACAACCTCATCGCTGCACATTGCATCTTTACTGATGATGCAGACATGGATCCAATACATACCAGTGGTTGCAGCGTCTCTCATTGTGCCGTTTCGAATGCAAAGGCGGCAAAAGGTGTAGCACCCATCGATGCCATGATTAAACACGGCATACCAGTCACTTTAGGAACCGACGGACCGTCAAGTGGTAATACACTTGATATGTTTACTCAAATGAAAAGTGCCGTTATCTTACAAAAAAATTTATTGCAGGATCGATCTGCCATGAGTGCAAAAGAAATTGTAAAACTTGCCACCTCCAATGGCGGCAAAGTACTAAAAGCACCGATAGGACAGCTTAAAGCGGGCTACAAGGCAGACATACTGGTACTCGAGACCAGAATGCCAAACATGATTCCTATTCATGACATTTATGCAGTCATCGTTTACAGTGCACAAGCTCAAAACGTGAAGCATCTCTGGATAAATGGAACTCAGGTAGTACAAAACCGGCAACTCACTATGACAGATTATTCATCTCTTGTAAAAAACTACGAACAGGCAACCGAATTATTTAACAGTAACATAGCTTCGTAAAAAATGTACTGATAGACGCAACGACTATCACGATATATAATAAAGTATGTTTTATTTTAAAAAATATGCTATCAGTATTACTGTAACAATTCTCGCTGTAGCTACGCTTTTTGCACAAACAAAAACAGAGATCTTCGAACGTGCAGTCACATCAGGAACTAAAGAGGAATTAGTACAGACACTTAAAAAAAATAAAAATCTCGTTGATTATATACAACCATCATCAAGAGATACGTGGTTACATATTGCCGTACAAAATGATCGTCCAATTGATATTATCAAATTGTTGCTCAATGCAGGTATCAGTCCTACCGAAAAGAACCATGAAAAACAAACTCCTATCATGCAACTTTGCCAAAATTCCAATAATGCACAGGTACTTGACTTGCTCATCACTTCAGGTACAGTGTTCAATTTAGGTACAAAAAAACGCATACTCTTAAAAGATAAAGCCGGTAAGACTGCAATTGATTATGCTCTGGGTAAAACGGAAATGATCACCGTCTTACAAAAATACGCACCTAAAGAAGTACAAGCTGCGGTAGATGCATACGAACAAATAAAACGTCAGATTGCTGCTGAAGAACAGGCTAAAGCTGAAGCCTCCACCGTTATAGTAGACGAACCAGCTCCTGTAAAAGAGCCAGATCCTATTGTTGAAGCAGAACCAGAGCAACCAGAAAAGGTATTATCGCTCACAACTGATACAGCAAGTACTGTTGCAAAGCCAACTGTAGACATTACCGGAACAGTTATTCCAGTCTATCTATTTGATGTACCAGAATATGAAGATAATTCCGTAATGCTTCTTTCTTCAACACCAATGATGACTTATGACGAGGCAAATAGTGCCGACAAAAATAATGTCACCATGCTCATGAAAGCCGTCAAAAAAGGTGATCTTGAAACAGCACGTAAACTTATTGCTGCTGGAGCAGAAATTGAAGCACAGGACAAAGATGGATGGACCGCTCTCATGTATGCAGTGCGTTTCAATAATGATTTGCAAATGACCAAATTACTTCTTGCTTACGGTGCAAATCGTGATACAAAAAACAAAGTTGGAGCTACCGCCATCAAATATGCAGCAATGGTAACCACAAATCCAAACATCATCTTTGAATTAGTAAATCACCGCAATTCTGAAGAAAATAAAGAAGCGTTTATATATGCAATAACAGCAGAGCGCCCAAGTGAAATTATTCAAGCTTTCTTGGACAGTGATATACCAGTAAACAGCTTTTACAATGGAAAAACCCCGTTGATGCTAGCCGCCGCAAGCAATACAAATACTAATATCATACGCACCCTACTGCAAAACGGAGCAGATGCAGCAATAAAATCACCTGAAGGATTTACTGCTCATGACTATGCACAGGCAAATAAAAACCTTGTACACGATGATATTTATTTTATGCTTGCTAAATAAGTAAAAATAGACTAGTCTTAAGCATGCGTATTACAGGTGGTCAATTATGCGGTCGCAGTACAAAATGTCCTGACGGCGTTATTCGTCCAGCAATGGATAGAATGAGGGAGTCTGTTTTTGCCATACTTGGTGATATTACTGGCAAATCCTTTTTAGATTTATTCTCTGGTTCAGGCACCATTGCTATCGAAGCCGTATCACGAGGAGCTACTCGGGTTGACTTGTGCGAAAAAGACAAGATAAAAGTCAATACAGTCCTCGAAAACGTCTCTATGACCGAAAAAGAAATGGGTATCAAGATTCACTGTCATTTTATGCCAGTTGAATATTTTATACAGCGATGTAAAGATCAATTTGATTTTATTTTCTTTGATCCTCCATTCCCGTACAAGTTTCATGAAGATTTGGTTGCAAAAGCAGCAAAAAAGAATTTATTGTTGCCAGGTGGTAAGATAATCGTTCATAGACCAGAAGAACATTTTATGCCAGATCAAATACAAAACCTATATCGTTGTGATCAAAGAGAATATGGCAGGTCTATTGTAGACTTTTACACTGCTAAAGAATAGTCTGCTTAAAAAACACTTAAAAATGTTTTATCTTTTGCTTGACTTTTCATTCAAATGTGGTAGTATAAAATTAACTAAATGAAAAAAGATTTAATACATGCTATTTCCGAAAAAAAAGATGTCGGTGGCTTTATAAAAGTCTCGGATGCACCTCTAACTGGTCTATCAGACTCACAAAAGGTTTTATTAAATCGAAAAGGAAATGTGCTTTTTAACGAAGGCCAAATTGAAACAGCAAAAAGGATATTCATAACTACGGGATATTCTGATGGATTAACCCGTATTGGTAATGTATATCTTGAGAATAAACGTACGCTTGATGCTTTAAAGATGTTTGTGTTAGCACACAATACCAAAAAAGCAACGCCTTTGTACGAACAAGCCGCAGGAGTTATTTCTGCAATGTTAAAGGGATAACCATTTAAAATGTTTATTGTATTAAAAAAGTAATAAGGAGCTGAGCATGAATGAGTCTGGAATGCAGTTTGAACAAAATACTAATACTATAATGCCAACACCCCTTCAAGACGGCCTTTCTGAAGATGAAAAAGATCCTGTTGCTAAACAGATTTCAGAGCTGTCTAAACAGGGATATCAGGCATTAAAGGACAATAAGCTATCAGAAGCTGAAAAACTATTCAATCAAATACTGGGTATCGAAGAAAATAATAACTATGCACTTGTAGGTTTAGGAGATTCCCGACGCAAGCAAAATCTTTTCAAAGATGCAGTAGGTTATTATGCACGTTGTCTCGCTTGCCATCCTGGTAACAACTACGCTTTGTTTGGGCTGGCTGATTGTTATAAAGCTCTCAATCAGTACCATAAGGCTATCGAGATCTGGGAACAATATCTCATCCATGATGACCGCAACATTACCGTATTAACACGTGTTGCAGATGCATATCGTAAAATACGTGATTTTAAGCGTTCAAAGGACTTGTACCTAAAAGTACTCGACATGGAACAAAACAATGCCTATGCCCTTATCGGTTTAGGTCACCTGCACTACGATTTTCAAGAATATCGAGATGCATTGTTCTACTGGTCAAAAATGCTCGAGATTAATGAAGCAGCTGTCGATATTCGTGTACTCACTTCAATCGGGAACTGCCATCGCAAATTAAAGACCTTTGATAAAGGTGTCTATTACTTTGAGAGGGCCTTAAAAATGGATCCAAATAATTTCTATGCGCTCTTTGGTCTTGCAGACTGTTTCCGTGGCATGAACCAACAGTTTAGATCTATCGAATACTGGAATAAGATTCTAGAAATGGATCCTCAAAACAAAGTTATACTTACACGTGCCGGTGATGCATATCGCAATACTGGAGATTATGATACCGCAGAAACCTATTATAACAAAGCTATGGATATTGATTTTGATATCTATGCAGCACTAGGACTGGCACTTATCTGTAAAGGTAAAGGTCAGTACGAGGATGCAATTACACGACTCATGAGTCTCATACGTAATGATCCCAAAAATTTCCGTCCATACATCGATGTAGCAGATTGTTACGTTAAAATGGGCAAAAAGGATAAAGCAATTCAAGTTTTGCAGGATTACCAAAAACAAGGCTTCTTTAATAATGCAATAAACGAAACAATTGCTAAATTACAAAATACTAAATGATACCGATAGCAGCATTACTTCCAGAGGAGCTTGCCTTTACCCTTTCATTGACACCTGCTTTCAGAGGAAAGCAGGTATTCAAATGGATAGGTAGTGGGGTCGAGTCTTTTGATCAAATGACCAACCTCAGCACACAGCTGAGGGAACAATTAAAACAAACAGCCGTACTACGAACATCAAAAGTAACAAAAATCCTCAAAGATCCTGACGGCACTATAAAATTACAAATCACCTTGGCAGATAATCTTGCCATCGAAACAGTTCTCTTAACAGATGCACACGGACGTAAAACCGCTTGTGTATCTTGTCAGGCTGGCTGTGCCATGCATTGTGCATTCTGCCAAACTGGACAGCTAGGATTAGCACGCAGTCTACATCCATATGAAATCGTTGAAGAATTCCTCTTTTTAGAAAAAGAAGCTGGTACCTTGGACAACATCGTTTTCATGGGTATGGGAGAGCCAATGCAAAACCTTGACGCCATTCGTAAAGCTGTTACCGTCTTGACCCATAAAGACGGCAGAGCACTATCAGGACGTCGCATTACCTTATCCACATCAGGTGTCATCAAAGGCATTTATGAGCTTGCTGATAAAGGTCCACTTATGAGACTTGCCGTTTCATTGACAACCGCAGATGCTCCATTGCGAGCCCAACTCATGCCAGTAACACAAGGCAATCCACTGCCAGAACTCCGCAAGGCAATTGATTATTACGCAACAAAGACAGGTAAACGTGTTACACTGGAAGCCGCACTCATGGGTGGGGTTAATACCAGCGACGAAAGTGCCCGTCACATGATCGAATTTGCAAAAGGCATCGATGTCAACATCAATCTAATACCATGGAATCCTGTTGCAGAGCTTCCTTTTACACAACCAACAAATGCTGAATGTCATCATTTTGTACAAATACTTGAAAAAGCAGGTCTCAATGTCACCTTGCGTACCCACAGAGGACGTTCCGTAGGGGCAGCCTGTGGACAGCTCGGCAAAACAACATAGATAAAATGCATTATAATTCAAGTCACTTGACAAATACTGTAGGTCTCTTTAATATCTTAAGCAGAAGTAAATATTCTTAAGTAAGCGTTGATTTTAAATCGCATAAGAACAAGGAGAAGCAGTATGGGTAAAACGATAGCACAAAAGATTTTTGAACAACATTTGGTAGACCAACCATTTGAAGGCACATATGTTCTTAAGCTTGACCGGGTATTCTGTCATGAAATCACCACACCTATTGCTATTAATGATTTGGTAAACCGCAATAAGGATCGTGTATTTGACGCAACAAAAATAAAAGCAGTTATTGACCACGTAACTCCTGCAAAAGACAGCAAAACAGCAACTCAAGGTAAAATCCTTCGTGACTGGGTTAAGCGTAATAATATAAAAGACTTTTTTGACATTGGACAAAATGGAGTCTGTCATGCCATATTTCCTGAAAAAGGATTTGTACGTCCTGGCTTTACCGTCATAATGGGTGACTCTCATACATGTACTCATGGTGCTTTTGGTGCATTTGCTGCAGGTGTGGGAACAACAGACCTTGAAGTTGGCATCTTAAAAGGTGTTTGTGCTTTCAAAGAACCAAAATCAATCAAGTTTGTACTCAACGGTACATTAAAGCCAGGAGTCTATGCAAAAGACGTTATTCTCTACCTCATTAGTCAAATTGGTGTTAATGGTGCTACAAACTGTGTAGTAGAGTTTACAGGTCCAATCATCGACAAGTTTGACATGGAGTCTCGTATGACACTATGTAACATGGCCGTCGAAGCTGGTGGTACTTCAGGTATTTGTTTTCCAGATGAAAAGACCGTCGACTACTTATGGGAATTTATCAAAGATGACTACAGTTCAAAAGAAGAAGCAATCAAAGATTACAGTAAGTGGCGCGATGATCCAGATGCCACCTATGAACACGTATATGAATATGATCTTTCAAATCTTGAACCGGTAGTAACAGTAGAGTATAAACCAGATCAGGTAAAAAAAGTATCAGAAATGAAAGGTACAAAAGTAGATCAGGTATATATCGGAAGCTGTACAAATGGACGCCTGTCAGACCTGCGCATTGCCGCACAAGTACTGAAAGGTCATCACATTGCGGATGGCGTTCGTGGTATAGTTAGCCCTGCTACTCCACTGATTTATAAAAAGGCGTTGGAAGAAGGTATTATCACAACCTTCCTTGAAGCAGGATTCTGCGTTACAAATCCAACATGCGGTGCCTGTCTCGGTATGAGTAATGGTGTTCTTGCCGAAGGCGAGGTCTGTGCCTCTACCACAAACCGCAACTTTAATGGTAGAATGGGAAAAGGCGGAATGGTTCATCTGATGAGCCCTGCTACTGCAGCTGCTACAGCAATTGCAGGAACAATAACTAACTCACCTCTGTATAAAGATTAGGAGAACTTTGAGATGAAACAGTTTGGCGGTGAAGTACTTTTTTTGGATCGATCTGACATCAACACAGACGAGATAATTCCTGCTAAGTATCTGACAGAAAATACAAAGCAAGCATTGCAGCCGTATCTTCTTGAAGATCTAAAACTAGATGGGTTTGATCCAAAAAGAGATATCACCGGTAAAAAGGTGATTATTACCCGAGAAAACTTCGGATGTGGATCTTCACGTGAACATGCACCTTGGGCACTTGAAGTCAATGGAATCTATACTGTTGTTGCAATAAACTTTGCACGCATATTCCGTCAGAATATGTACAATTGCGGTTTATTGGCAATAGATATGGACAAAAAATCAGTAGATGACATGTTCCGTACTTTTGCATCAAAAGATACAGAATGCAAGATCGTTATTAATGACGATGGAACAGCAAAGGTAAAACTGATTGCCGGCAGTCTGTCTAAGAGCTATCCGTTCAAATTGGACGGTTTTGAAAAAGCGCTTGTCGAAAATGAAGGCTGGGTCGGTTATGCTGATTCAAAATACTAAACTAAGCATGTAAACAAAAAAGGCTGTCAAATGCACCACAACGTGTGTTTAACAGCCTTTTTTTATTTCAGAGGTAAAATGTACAGCCTTAGCTCAACATATTATGAAGATATACGATATCGCCCTTCTGTATCACTGCAAATCAAGCCTTCTTGTACTAATTTTGATGCAGCCTTCTGCAGGCGTTCAGCATCAATAGACTCCATTTTGCCTATCACATCCAATGTAAGATCAGGTTGCATTGCCAACTGTCGCAAAATAGCACCACGAGCTTGCCGTAATGACCCCTTAAAGGTACTTTGCTTGGTATAGCCAGTACTACGACGACTAGGATTAACAATATGTTTTTTTAATTCCGCACCATAATCCATCAAGGCATAATACCACAATCGTGGCTGCTCTCTGTCAAGTGTACGCTCTACAAATGGCATCAAAACAGAATCAGACACTTTTTCTGTAGCATCCTTAAAGAAAAAATAGATAAACACAGAACGGATATTTGTCTCAATAAATACTTCCGGCTGATTATAAGCAAACGTACTCACTGCACGAGCGGTATAGGGACCAATACCTGGCAACTTCTCAAGCAAAGCAACATCGCGAGGAAACTCACCTCCAAAATCTGACAGCAAAGCCTTACAAGTTTTTTGTAAAAAAACCGCACGGCGGTTGTACCCTAAACCACTCCAAAACTGCAGCACTTCCTGTAATGAAGCCTTTGCAAGATCCTGCACAGAAGGAAACCGCTTTAACCAAGCCTCATACTTAGGCAACACACGCAATGTCTGTGTCTGCTGTAACATCATCTCCGACACTAAAATCGCATACGGATCATTAGTTTCACGCCAAGGAAATTGTCTGCCAGCTTCGTTAAAATGCGCATAGATTATACGCTTAAACTCAGCGTCATCGGGGACAGCTGTATATCCTATATACTCACTCGCCAACCTTTTCCACCAGTCCCTTTTCTACTAACTGGGACAATACCTGCTCAGCAAGTGCTTCTGGACCATAGTTTGACGTATCCAAAAGTATATCTACAAATGAGTAATCATCATTATCGATGTTATACAGTTTTAAGTATCTGCCATGATCTTCTTTATCCCTCATCTGGGTAAAAGACATTATCTCTTCAAGAGATCCACCCTCACGATTTAAAATACGCTTAGCACGCAACTCATCACTAGCCCAAAGATAAATCTTTACATCTGCCTCTTTTAACATCCAGATAGCCAGACGACTACCCAATACACAAGACTCTTTTTTAGCAAGTTCAACCTGCTTGGTATCAACATAGGTGTCATAAAAGTCATCCGTTTTAGCAGCCTCGATAACTTGAGCCAAAGTCATATTTTTTTCTGCAGCAAGTTGCCTAAAAGTGTAATTAATCAACGTAATTCCCAACTTTTGCGAAAGCAAGGTACTCAGAGTTGTATTACCACACCCAGACTTACCAGAAATTGCAATACGAAGTTCTTTACCACTTGGAATTTTGTATTCAGCCATAACTAAGCTCCTTAGATATCCCTATAAAATCTGGTACAGCACCTACTGCACGTTCTTTGCTTGTTCCCTGATATTTTCAAGAGCATCTTTAGCAGTAACAACCATATCACTCACTTCGGTAAACACACTCTTGCTGCCAATAGTATTAATCTCACGGTTAATTTCCTGGCACAAAAAATCAATTTTCTTACCAGGTGCAGGATTATCCTTCAGCTCCTGACGCAATGCAGACAAATGACTGTGCAAACGGACAACCTCTTCATTAATCGTATATTTTACCAGCAGTGCAGCAACCTCTGTCAAAACCCGCTGTTCATCAAACTGACTGCCAACAAGCTCTGTAAACTTTGCAGTAACAGTCTCTTTAAACTTGCACTCCATCTTAGGCTGCCAGTCCTTAAAAAAAGCAGCACAGCGATCAAGAACAGCAAGTTTTTCGCTCAAATCCTTAAACAGATTTTCACCTTCACGTCGACAATCAGCAACATAGTGCTCAACAACTTCCTTAAGCACTGGCGTAATAAGACTCTCATAGTAGTCCATATCATAGCTCTGTTCTACAATAAGTACTCCCGGTTGTCCGATAATGAGAGACAGAGGAATATCATCTTTTGATTTACCGACAGCATCTGCAACACAAGCAATAGCGGCATAAAACGACTTAGCTGCCTCCGGATCAGCTGTTACTTTTTCATTACTAACCAGATTCTTAATACGGATATTAACATCAACTTTACCACGTAAAATCTGACTTGAAATATAGGTTCTAAACTTAGCCTCAAGAGGATTTAGATATCCTGGCATATTTAAAGATAAATCCAAAAATCGCGAATTTACAGATTTAATCTCAATAGCCAGAGAAGCTTTTTCTGTAGTAACCTCTTTATAGGCATAACCTGTCATACTAGTCATACTTATTTCTCCTGCAACACCATATCGTCCATAATTGCACGACCTAGTTTCCAGTTATCACCGGCACCCATCGTAACAAACAAATAACCATCCTTAAAATCTTTTCCAGCACATGATGTAAGCTCATTTCGTAAAAAATCATGCGCATCCATTACTTCTTCAAAATAATGCACTTTATCACCATAATGCTTTTGAGCCTGCTCAAACAAGGTTTTTCCTGTAATTGTAAAATCAGATGCTTTTTCTCGAGCACTCGAATAAATTTTGTGAAGAATAATCTCATCAGCACTATCAAAGCTCGATGCAAACTCATCCAATAACGCCTGTGTACGCGAATACGTATGCGACATAAAATCAACAATAAGCTTACGACCTTTATAAAAGTCTTTATATCCGGCAAGCGTTGTTTTAATAGCGGTTGGATGATGCCCATAATCATCAATAACAACTACAGAATTAGTACCCATATGCCCAGTTCCAATCAGCTCACTACGGCGTTTACCACCAGTAAACTGCAAGAGTCCCTGGGCAATCATTTCATTACGTACCTGAGGCGTAATCTTTTCACCATGCAGTTTTAAAAGTTCACAGGTAAGAGCAATAGCGGCACAGGCATTACGCACCATATGTTTACCAGGAACTCGTATTGCAAAAGGACCAATCCCCTTTACGACAAAATGTTGCTTACCATCACCAACTGAAGCAAACTCCAACTGATAATCACCTGCAGCGTTTTCACCATAGGGGATAAGCTCAATATCAGCTCGTCTTGCATGTGCTAGACCAACTGTTTCCACTGCACCTGCATCATCAGCACAATAAATAACCTGACCACCAAGTGGCAAACGACAAATATAATCGACAAAAGCATCCCGTATGGACTCATATGTCGGATAATAATCCTGATGATCGCTTTCGACAGAAGTCAAAATAATTTTTTGCGGACAAAAAGCCATAAAATGCCGCTGATACTCACATGTTTCAGCAACAAAATAAGAGTGTCCGTCCGTAGTACAACTAGGAGCGGTCATTGTACAGCTATCGCCAAAGGAAGAAATAACAGACCCAGCAAGTACCTGGGCTGGTAAATTGCATTGTTTTAACAAAGTACCAACAAAACCAGTAGTAGTTGTTTTACCATGGACACCACACACACCACAGCTATATGATAACTGCGAAATACAACCAAGAGCCTCAGAATATAACAGACAAGGTATCTGTTTTTCCTTAGCAGCTTTTAAATCTGGATTACTTTCCGGTGAATAAGCAGAAGAATAAATGACAAACTGAATAGTATCAGTGATATTCTCAGCATTAAATGGTTTTGCTTGTAATGATAACTTTTCAAGAATTGCATCAGTATAAAAACGTTCACTAACATCACTACCGGTAATAACAGCTCCGCGGGCATGTAAAATCTCAACCAGAGCGGCCATACCGGTACCTTTTATACCGACAAAATGAATATGTACTCCACGTACATCTTGGGGCAAAGATACTGTAGCCATAATGGCTTATTGTATCATTAAGACAGCTGTTGGTAAATCATATCAGCAAGACCAAAATGAGCATTCTTGGTCATACTGGTAGCATACTCATCATACAACATATCCTCATACATATTTTGAGCGTAATTATTTTCCTGAGTATGTACGATTGTTTTTCTCATGGCAGAAAGCATTTGTTTAACAAAAAAAGATTCCAATTCCATAGATTTTTCATATAATTTGCTGGTACGATCAATAGGCTTTTGATCTACGATTTTAGCACTATTTGCAGCAGCTCCCATAGGAAGTGCTTTTTTATCTGCCTCACTGGTATAAGTACCACTAAAACTAGTGCGATAATCACCAGTTAAACGGCCTTCTTCCAAAATCTGACTGCTTGACACATTTATGGTACTAGAAGATTTTACAGCTTCTTGCTCAGCCTTAAGGCTTTTTACCATATCTTCAAACTTACTATGTTCACCCGAAATCTGGGTTGCATGCATAGCCTCTACACCGCTTGTAACTGAAGAAAAACCTGAACCAATACCACTTACAGTCATATTATTTTCCGCCTATAAAAAAATAAGGAGAACCAGGAACAAGCCCGTTCTCCTTATATTATCGGTTTATTACCGTTTCAAGTTTACTGCTGTATTCAACATTGTATCGGTAGTCTGGATTGCCTTGCTGTTAAACTCATAAGCACGCTGGGCAACAATCATCTGTACCATCTCGTTAACAACAGATACATTACTCATTTCAACAAACTTATGCTTGGTAACACCCATTCCTTCATATCCAGGACGGGCAGCAATTGCATCACCACTAGCATTAGTAACCTTAAACAAGTTGTCACCAACAGCTTTTAAGCCAACCGCATTTGGAAAGCGATATAACTCCAACTGACCAACAGGAGTTGGATCACTTTGACCATTAACACGGACACTGACGCGACCATCATCACTGATAGTCAATGTATGGATATCATAACCTTCAGGCAAGATAATCTCAGGCATAACACGTAATCCGTTAGCGTTAACCAATTGACCATTCATATCAACCTTGAAAGAACCATCTCTGGTGTATGCATAGCTACCATCGTATTGCTGCACTCTAAAAAAACCGTCACCTACAATAGCAACGTCAGTATCAACACCAGTATTCTGTAAAGAGCCTTGTGTAAACACACGCTGAGTTGCTGCAACCTTAACACCAGAGCCCTGCTGGATACCGACAGGAGTTACCGTGTCTTCAGTAGCTGGAGTACCAGATAATTTAACATTCTGATACAACAAATCTTCAAACTCAACACGCTGCTGCTTAAAACCAGTCGTATTAACGTTGGCCAAATTGTTAGAAATAGCATCAATATTTGACTGCTGGCCATTCATACCTGTTGCAGCTGTCCACAAACTTCTTACCATACTTTATTCCCCTTTATTCCCACCAATTTATCGAGCAATGGCAACTTCATGCCACAATGTACCCAACATAGCATCCTGACTTGTAATCGTCTTTTGATCAGCTTCATATGCACGATTAACTTCAATCATCTGTACCATTTCGTTAACGACATTAACATTTGATGTTTCCATATATCCCTGCATCATCAAAGGTCGTTCCTCACCTTCAGCAATATGAGCTGGACCAGAGATATCATTATCGATATATAAACTGCTACCAATCTTTTTCAGATAGCGTTCATTGTCAAAACGGACAATCTTAAATCGGTCGACAATTTCATTATCTTCGCTACCATAGATCATGCCATCATCACTCACTTTATACATATCATCGGCAACACGGATAACACCATTTTCACCAAGAACAGGATAACCTTCCTTAGTTTCAAGAATACCTTCTTTACCAATCAAGAAGTTACCATTGCGAGTATAACGCTCACCATCGGGAGTCTGTACAACAAAAAAGCCTTTACCGCTCAATGCCATATCAGTGTTAGATGAAGTTGCCCTAAAAGACCCCTGCTCAAAATCAGTGTAATTTTCGTTAGTTTCAACACCAAGACCAAGTTTACCAATAACAGGAGCAGCATCCGAACAACCAAATGGAGTCTTATATACACCATCTGCATTAGTACGACGGATCAACAACTCAGGAAATGATTTACACACACTCACATCACGCTTGTATGCAGCCGTGTCAACATTTGCGAGATTGTTTGAAATAGCGTCCAGTCTATTCTGCTGAGCATTCATGCCGCTGGCGCCTGTATATAATCCTCTAATCATTTTTTGTATTCCTCCCAGATATACAATAACATTCTCTTATATATAATATCGGTAACAATAAGAACGGGTTTAGACAAAAAATAGTCTTATAATTAATTTGCAAATCTCAAATAACTGACTTATACTAATCATATAACAACTAAAGTATTTATAATAAAAAGGGGGAAAATCCGTTCTCTATGGCTGCATCAAAAGATAAAACAAAACCACGTGTTCTGGCACTTATTTTGGGCGGAGGCAAAGGCACTCGATTATATCCATTAACAAAAGAACGATCAAAACCAGCCGTTCCTTTTGGCGGTGAATATCGTATCGTAGATATCCCAATATCAAATTGTATTAACTCTGGATATAAAAAAATCTATCTGTTAACACAGTTCAATTCAGCTTCCCTTCATACACATATTGCAAACACCTATAACTTTGACCGTTTTTCTGGCGGATTTGTACAATTGCTAGCTGCAGAACAAACACTTGAACACTCCGGCTGGTATGAAGGAACTGCAGACTCTGTACGTAAAAATTTTATACACTTTAAATCACAGCAACCAACCCATTACATCATTCTTTCAGGCGATCAACTGTACCGCATGGATCTTAAAGATTTTGTAGAAAAACACATTGAGTCAGGTGCCGATGTTTCCATCGCTGCAATAGCCGTCAATCGTCATGATGCCTCCGGCTTTGGTATCATGAAAACAGATACAAAGCAGCGCATCACCGCTTTTATGGAAAAACCAGCACCAGATCTCGATATCACCGAGTGGAAGATACCAGCCTCAGCCAGAGGTAAACTACCACCAGAAAAAGAATATCTTGCCTCAATGGGTATATATGTATTTAATGCCCCAGTCATGGAAGAGCTCCTCAACAATACCTACACCGACTTCGGTAAAGAAATCATACCTATGGCCATCAAAACCAAAAAGATTAATTCCTATGTATTTGACGGCTACTGGGAAGACATCGGTACCATCCGCAGCTTCTACGAAGCAACACTGGCACTGACAGATATAAACCCAACCTTCAACTTTTATGACGAGGAACAACCTATTTACACCCGTCAACTTAACCTTCCTCCATCAAAACTCAACAAAGCAGTTATGGACTCATCAATCACTGCAGAAGGTTGTGTCATTACCGATGCAGTAATAAATAAGTCAGTAATAGGTATCCGTACCATCATCGAAAAAGGCACACGCTTTGATGGTGTCATCACAATGGGTGCTGACTATTATGAAACAGAAGAAACAAAAAACGAAAAACGAAAAAAAGGTATTCCACTCATGGGTATCGGCAAAAATTGCAATATTGCAAAAACAATCATCGATAAAAACTCATGCATCGGTGATAACTGCCAGATAAATGTCAGTGGAAAAAAATACGAAGATGGAGACCATGGCATGTTCTACAGCGCTGACGGCATCATCGTCATACGCAAAGGTGCTATAGTTCCATCAGGAACCATCATCTAACATCAGACATACAGCTTTAGGGGAAAAAAGAAAGGGGGACCAATCCTTGTGTCGTGTAAAAACACACTGGGATGGTTCCCCTTTTGAACAATCGCACCTTCAAAATTAAACATCATTCCGTTTCATCATCGGCAAGCCCATACTCATTAAGCTTGCGATGCAATGTTTTACGTCCAATCCCAAGTACTTCTGCAGTCTTACTTTTATTTCCCTTCAGAGCGGCCAAATTCTCTTGTATAATGATCTTTTCGGCCTCGTCCATGGTAATTCCCATTGGTACCATAATCTGTGCGTCTGCATCAGCCTGGCTTATTGTTGGGGGCAAATCCGCTAACGTAATTTCGGAACCGCTGCAAATAACAACAGCACTTTCAATACAATTTTGCAGCTGACGTATATTACCCGGCCAGTCATACTTATACAACGCACTACGAGCTTTAGCATCCACACCGGTAATAGTCTTACCGTTTTCTTTAGCAAAACGGTCAATAAAATTACTGATAAGCAAAGGAATATCATCCTTACGCTCTCGCAGTGGTGGTACCTGTATATGGATAATGTTGAGACGATAATAGAGATCCTCTCTAAACCGTCCTGCTTTTACTTCTTCTTCAAGATTACGGTTGGTAGCAGCAACAATGCGTACATCAACCTCAATAGTCTGTGATCCACCTACACGCTCAAAAGTTTTTTCTTGCAAGACACGCAACAGCTTAACCTGTACAGATTGATTGATCTCTCCAATTTCGTCCAAAAAGATGGTGCCACCATGAGCAAGCTCAAAGCGTCCTTTTACCATCGTATCAGCACCTGTATAAGCACCTTTTTCATGGCCAAACAACTCAGATTCAAGCAAACTTTCTGTCAAAGCTGCACAATGCACTTTTACAAATGAATTATCCTTACGTGGAGACAGATTATGAATAGCATCAGCAACAAGCTCCTTACCTACACCACTTTCGCCGGTAATCAATACAGAAGCCTTTGACGGAGCAACCTTTTGCACCAAGGTAAATACCTTTTGCATCTCAGCGCTCTTGCCGATCATACGGTCAAAACCATGGATGCCATTTAATTCCTGTTGCAACTGCTGATGCTGCAATGACAACTCACGTCCTTTTAAGGCACGTTTCACAACAAGTCCCAACTGATCAAGATTAAGAGGCTTGGTCATAAAATCATAGGCACCATTGCGCATGGCATCTACAGCAGCATCAATACTGCCATGCCCAGTCAAAACAATTACAGGAATACCAGGAGTTTCCGTCGTTACCTTACGTAACACATCTTCACCACTAATCCCAGGCATACGCAAATCGGTTATAACAAGATCGATATCACCTTTTGCAATAAACTCGAGACCACTTTTACCATCGGCAGCCGTTTTGACATTATAGCCGTCCATCTCAAAATCAGCGGCAAGTCCATTACGGATATTCTCTTCATCATCAATAATTAAAATCGTAAACTTCATAACTTTTACACATTCTCAACAAGATGTTCAGTTGCCATCGGTGGCTGCATATCAGCATGCGATGCCAAAAGTTTTGTTTCAGTCTGAGGCACCGGCAACTCGATCGTAAACACAGTTCCCTTTCCACGCTCAGAGGTAACAGAAATATCACCACGTAATTCTTTTATAATCTTGTATACCATGGTCATACCAAGACCAGTACCATTTGCCTTAGTCGTATAATATGGCTCAAAAATATGCGAGACAGTGGTCTCACTCATACCAATACCTGTATCCGAAAAAGTAAAAATACATTTGTCACCAGCAAGCTTGGACGTAATGGTAAAACGGGCACCAAAGTCACCTGTTTGAGCCGTACGACGCTCCAAAATAGCAGCAAGCGCATTTTGAGCAATATTGACCGTTACCTCTCTAAACAGTTTTTCATCAAGCAATAAACGCGGACAATCATTACACAGCGACAAGGTAACCTGCACATTATTTTCATCAAACTGAGGCTTAAAAAACTCAACAAAGCGTTTCAACAATGCATCAGGACTTATCAATTCGAGATTTGCCTGTACAGGACGCACCGCAAACAAAAAGTCAACAACAATCTTGTTTAGGTTTTCAATTTCTTCAGTGACGACATCCAGATAATGCTCTAAAAACTTTTTATCAGGCAGAGTCCCCTCACCTTCACGCGCCTTGCGCAGCACCTTTTGTATCAGCTGGATATGAATACTAATCGCACCAAGAGGATTTTTTATTTCATGAGCGACATTAGCCGCCAAAGTCGTCAAACTGGCAAGGCTCTCCATACGATGCAGCAATACTTCCTGACTACGCTTTTCAGTAATATCAGCAATGGTTACAACCGTTCCAGCAGACCGATGGTTTTGCACAAAAGGAGTCAGAGTTACGGTTATAAACCGTGTAGAACCTCCACTGGTTGCAATCGAAAACTCTGAACACACATTAAAACGATCGTTTTCATAGCTAGACTTAAAAAAAGCAGCAATATCAGGATCATCGATTAAATTCCACAGCGGCTCATCATCTGCCCGGCTGTCATCAGGCCTAATCTTAAAAGGCAGCAGACGCTCTGACATTTTATTATTAGAAATAACCTGCCACTTACCGTCAACAATAATCAAACCAGACGTTAAGGACTCAAATACCGAGTCAAACATATCGTTTTCATCGGTAATAGCTTGCAACACCTCCTCAATCTGAGGTGAAGATAACTTACTGATCTTCTTCGTTACTCGTTTAACAAAACCGCGCATTGCGCCTACCTTCCTGCACTACCGTCTTAATGCCAATGACAACGAACGCACCAATTCTTCCAGAGCTTCCCGAGGAGCTTGATTATATACTGTCACATCAAGCCACGCCTTACGTACCGCATCAACAAGCCTAAGTGCATGGGATGCTCCAGAAGCCGTCAACAATAAATCATGCTTACACTGCATAATTTCAAGCAAAAACAAGCGATATAATATACGCGGATCAAAGTCCGCACAATCTTTTACACATTGTGCCACATCAGGCAAATGCCCGCCACTCACCGCCTGTACAAATGTACGTGCACTCTGCTGTACCTGTTGTGGAGCAACCGGCAAATACGTAAGCAAAAAATCATTGATTGCAGTACAACCAGTCTGATCATGGAACACCCGTTCCAGTACAACCTTCTGTTCTTCTAAGGAACGCTGTCCAAACGCATACGTACGTACACGAGACAAGATCGTAGGCATAACAGCATTACGACGTGTCGTTGTAAGTACAAAAATCGTTTCTTCTGGAGGCTCCTCGAGCATCTTAAGCAAAGCATTGCGCACACTCTCAAGCATACGGTCTGCATTTTCTATAATAATGACCTTTTTGCCAGTTGTTGCAGACATATGAGCCCATATGCCCGCATTACGCACATGTAAAATAGGCAAAGAAGCATACAAATACGACTGTTCAAGCTTTTTACATGCTTCTTCCAAATCATCACACAATTTTTGCAACGTATCTAAAACAGGCAAATCACGAGGAGGATACAGTTCTTCCAGCATCTCATCAATTGCGGCCATATGCGGTGCAATCTTAGACAGCTTGTCATCGTCCTGCCATAACAAAGGACTAAAGCGCAACGTCAACTTTTTGACACTACGTATAAACAAATATCGTGTTGCTTTCTGATATGAGGCATTGTCTGCAACAGCCTGCAAAAACGTTTTTTTTGCGGCCGCAATTTCAAGAGAACAATCACGAGGTCCACACAGCAGCACATTATTTTGTACCAGAGCCTTATGTTGCAAACAAGATGGACACGTACATGTCCAAGCCCCACGTTCTGCCCCAGTCTTCTGGCAGGACACAATACGAGCAAGTTCCAGAGCACAAGTCAGCTTACCGCTTGCCTCTGGACCAGATAACAACAAGGCACCCGGTAGAGTATCAGAGGTAATATCAGACTTAAACTGCTGTGCCGCCTGTTGGAAAAGTACATTATCAAACATCAGGCAATAATACCCCTTACCGTTCCTTCCGGGTCAGCAATAAAAGGAGCAAACCAATGCAAAAATTGACTACCTTTTACAATACCCTGCACATCAAAAAATGGCTGTCGGCACAAAACGTATAAAATAATAAGAACAACTACCAATCCTTCAACACAACCAAACAACAATCCCAGTGCATGATTTAAGCTTCCTAACAATGCACCAGAAAAAATCTTACTCAGTATCAGCTGCACAATCTTAACTGCCAAAAAAGTAATAACAAACAACATGATAAAAGCAGCAATAGCACCTAATCCTTTATGAGGAATAAGCCACACAATTTCATGTGCCAGTTTTTGATAAAACAAAACGGCAACACCGATTGCCAGCACCATCGCCATCTTGCCCATTATCTCATTAATAAACCCTCGTATCGAAGCTAGCAAAGCAAAAAATAAAACAACAATAAAAAATATGCAATCAAGGGCAGTAAAACTCATACCTTACACTCCACACGCAGCAAGCAACAGTAACGCAATTTTTTCAGCTGGAGGCTCAGTACCTGCAAGCTGTCGGGCAGCATCTCCATAAGCTCGGCGCTTGTCAGCATCAAAAAATACTGATAATGCCTCTTTCATATTATCACTGGTAGCATCATCACCTTCCAGAGACAACGCCGCATCGTGACAAGCAAAAAAAGCAGCATTATCAACTTGATCCCCACGAGTACCAGAGCCACATAAAGGTATCAATACCATCGGTTTACCAAGCACTGCACATTCCCACAAGGAATTAGCACCAGCACGCCCTAAAATAACATCTGCACAAGCAAGCACATGTGGCATCTCGCCATAAATAAACTGATATGGTTTATAATCAGCAGGAATCGGACGCCCTTCACTACCATTATCTACAGTATTCTTACCAGTCTGATGAACCACAATAAAATGCTCACACAACCAATCAAGATTATCAGCAACGAGCTTATTTATCTGACGGGCTCCAAGACTTCCACCAACAACCATCAGCACAGGTTTAGAAGAAGTGCCATCAAGCCCTAAAAAACGACGACCAATAGCAGGATCTGCATGATAAAATACCGGACGTACAGGATTACCAGTAACAACAGCACGCTCCTTAAGTCCCCCATGCAGATACTCAATCGTCTCTTTATAGGACACCAGTAACTTTGTTGCAGAGCGTGCATTGATACGTGTAGCCAATCCCGGTGTAAAATCACACTCATGCGTATATACAGGGATATGTAACAGACGTGCAGCTAAACAAGGAGGCACACTGACAAACCCACCTTTTGAAAATAAAACAGCAGGTTTTAGCTTTAACAAAATAAAAAACGCAGCAATACAGCCAGCAATAATCTTAAACACGTCGACAAAATTTTGCAAAGACAGATAGCGGCGCAACTTACCAGACGGAATACCATAAAAACGCTCAATAACCTTTGTATTGCCATCTCCGGTATAAGTACCAGTAAAACTTTCGACAATATGCCGATCCATTCCTTTGGCATTACCAATCCAATAGACCGTCATAGACTGATTTTTTTGAGCTGATAGGATATGAAGCTCATCTGCAATAGCTAAACCGGGGTAAATATGTCCCCCGGTGCCACCGCCTGTAAAAACGATTGTACTCATGAATAAACTCGATATATTTTTAATTTAGTATAGTGTTTTGTCAGTGATACGTCAAAAGATAACGCTGTTAATTTTCACGCTCACGATGATGAGGTGCCAATACAGCAACAATATCATCTTTTTTAAACAACGCAGCGTATTCGTATGCCGACATCCCCATCTGATCTTTAATGTCAGGGTCTGCACCATGATCAGCCAATATGCGGCACACTTCAACATCGCCGATACCAACTGCCAAAACAAGAATGGACTGCCCTTCTTTACTAACAAAAGACAAATCTGCACCACGAGCTACCAAAATCTTCGTGATATCCACATTCTTTTTCCAGACCGCATCCATAACTGCCGAGTACCCACGATCCTTAGAAATAGCATTGATATTAGCACCCTTTTTCAAAAGCCATTCGACTATTTCTGGCGTCTCAGAACGGACTGCAATATTCAGCATCGGTGTGCCGGAACTTTCACGGATATTAACATCCATACCGGCATCAAGGAACTTCTGACAGATATCTATCTTATCTTTTTCAACATAAGTTGCAAAACAATCAGGTGTAAACGGTATACCCATTTGCATCAGCTCACCAAACGCAGACTGACGCAAATCCTGCAACTGCAACGTCTTATAACTAGAGTTAAGACCCGCAGCCATCTGCTCTTCAGTATCAAATACACGTATCTGGTAATTAACAAACGGCGTCACAACAGGTGAAACCGAAAAAACAGGAATATTACGACCTATTAAAATACCAAGCAATAAATTTTGACGATTTGCCAAAACAGAATCTTTTTCTGCAACTGCAAAAGTCTCGTCGCAAATAATGACATGTTCACCCTTTGTAAGAATACCACAACATGAAGCAAATGCCTCATCGGTCATAATCTTATCAGTGTTGACTACAGTTATAGTATCTTTATATTTCAAAAGGATTGTTTCTGAAAGCAAAGATACATTCGCTTTAATTTGAGCATCTGATTTAAGGAGCAACCAATTCATATGTACTATTATAAGCGTTTACCCGTCAGTTAACAAGTTAAATTTTAAAAAAAAGCTGAAAACAATTTAAAACAAAAAAAGCCGTACTTAACGTACGGCTTTTACTTGCCACCGGTTGGAATCGGACCAACGACACATGGATTTTCAGTCCATTGCTCTACCAACTGAGCTACAGCGGCTTGATGGATATTACTATATACTTTTCACAAAATTATGTCAACAGCATAAACAAGTTTTTTTATAATTTTTTATATTTTTTTGATGACGCTTCGGTTATAACATTACTTTTAATTGACATTTTCACGCCCCTACACGATAATTAAATTAAGAGTAATTTTAAAATATTCATGTATAAGGACGGACACTTATGCAAAACAAAAAAGGACATCTTGTCACATTCTTTGCAATAGCCTTGGGACTTACCATCATAGCACTAAATACCATGCAGATGGGACTAGTCATTTACAACACACGCAGATCGGTATCAGACATTTATTCCGAAAGCATAAAGGAACTTACCACAGCGTATTCAAGTGCAATAGCAAACAAAATCGAAGCACTACTTAACAACCTGTACTACTACACAGAAGCCGACATTATCGAAACCGGTGACACCGAACAAATTGTTGAGTGGATGAAGGACCACGCCTCACACCGTGCACCTGATTTTGATTACATGCTCTATGCAGATAGCACCGGCACATTTTATACCGATATCGGAGGTACCGGTAACATTACGGAACGCTCCTATTTTAAGGACATCGTCAAAAATGGCAAAAATATTGCAATCGATAATCCAACAATTGCAAAATCAACCGGCAAACCATGTGTACACATCTGTCGAGCTGCAAAGCGCAACGGCAAAACAATTGGCCTCTTCTGTGGCATCTACACACTCAACACATTGCAACAATACATCGGCACCATCAAACTCGGAGAGACAGGTTTTGCCTGGCTCATCGACAACACTGGTATGGTTGGAGCCCACAAAGTTACAGACCTCGTCATGAACAAAAACTTTCTGACTAATCCCGACGACACTGAAAAACAACTGTCACAACTCGTACAAAAAATGGTACAAGGTCAAACAGGTGGAGACTTAATTACAGTCGGCAAGACAAAGCAATATGTAGCTTACAGTCCAATTACAAATACCACATGGAGTGTTGTATTCTCGGTTGAGCAATCTCAAATTATGGAGTCTGCAGTCACTCTCATCAAAACGCTTTCAACAACATCAATTGGAATCATCCTCATATTAGTTGGCATGAGTATTGTCATCATCCTCAAAGCCCTGCGTCCACTTATCCATGTACAAAAAACAATCGAAGGCATTGCAAGTGGCAATGCCGACTTAACACAACGCATCCACATCAAATCAAATAACGAAATTGGAGCTGTTGTCGAGGGCTTTAACAGTTTTATCGAAAAACTGCAAAGTATCATAACACAAATCAAAAACTCAAAAAACGACCTTGGCATCGCAGGCGAAGACTTAAGTGCCAGCAGCGAGGACACAAGCTCTGCCATCACTCAAATCCTTGATAATATCGAAAGCGTCACAAACCAAATCAACATGCAGTCAAACTCCGTACAGGAAACCGCAGGTGCCGTTAACGAAATATCAAGCAATATCGAGTCACTGGAACGCATGATTGAGTCACAATCATCAGGAGTTTCACAGGCATCTGCCGCTGTTGAACAAATGATCGGCAACATAGCCTCTGTCAACCAATCTGTCGAAAAAATGGCCGAAAGTTTCAGTGAGCTGCGTACACATGCACAAAACGGCAGTCAAAAACAAGACGATGTAAATGAGCGTATCGAAGAAATTGAAAGCCAGTCAGATATGTTGCAAGAAGCCAACCAGGCAATTGCAAACATAGCAAGCCAGACAAACTTACTGGCAATGAATGCTGCAATCGAAGCCGCTCACGCAGGCGATGCAGGTAAAGGATTTAGCGTCGTAGCCGACGAAATCCGTAAGCTGTCAGAAACATCTACCGCACAATCAAAGACAATCGGTGAGCAATTGACAAAGATCCGAGACTCCATCAGCAGTGTTGTTACCGCCAGTGCTGAGTCAAGCCAGACATTCAAAAATGTCGCAACTATGATTCAAGGTACCGACCAGCTCGTAATACAAATTAAAGGCGCAATGGAAGAACAACAGATAGGCTCTCGCCAAATCAATGACACGCTCCGAGCCATGAATGACAGCACTCTTGAAGTCAAAACTGCCTCTCGTGAAATGACACAAGGCAACAAACAGATACTACAACAGGTACGCAACTTACAAGAAGCTACAATGACCATGAAAGACAGTATCAATGAAATGGCTGCGGGTGCACGTAAAATTAACGAAACAGGTGCTGCTCTCAAAGATGTTACTTCAAAACTCAACAACTCAATCAATGATATCGGTACAGAAATAGACGCCTTTAAAGTATAAGTAAGAAGTAACACGAACATCAGGTAGGGAGTTATAATAAAAAAAAGACCAGCTGACTGTGACAAATCTACACTTCACAATCAGCTGGTTTTATTTCAAGTTAAGTCGAGGCTTTAAGCGTCAGCGTGCCTTGACCAGAGTATTTAATAATCAATACTAAACACAAGCTTCAAAGCAACACAGGTAGCAACTTCCCCCTCTTTGCTTCGATCATAACCATTATACTGCACTTGGACACCAGACTGTAAATCAGCACTTGGGAAGACACGCTTAATTACAAAGCCAGGAGTAACACATCCTTGATCAAGGGTAAAATTATGGTTACCAGTGCACACAAGTGCCAGGTGTCCATCAACCAAGTTTCCCAGACCAACAGAATAGGCAACCTTATGCTCATGACCAACATCTACGCCTTTATAAAACTTTTCGTCATAATTTCGATAATACATGTATTCAAGTGAAAAACCGAATTTAGGAGTATCCCAAACGCCATACATACCTGCTATAACCTGAGTTTGTTGAAAATCGGTATACTCTTTATCAATACGGTATTTTTCAGGGTAGGTATATACAAATCCCTGCGCATATACATCAATATGATCAAAAATTGACTGTTTTGCCTGAGCGCCAAACGCCTGATCATAATGATACACCGCACCACTTGGCTTATACTGCCAGTTAGTCGGCCACCGGCGATAGTAAGCAGTCAACGACATAGAGTGCCATACAAACTCAACAGCACCCGCATAAGAAATTTTACTACCAGTTGTATCTTCAGTAGTCTGCTGGTCTGTATCCTTGGTAGACGTATCTTCTGCATCAATTTCATGTATCGGAGTTAACGCAACACCCTTAAAACTTATCGGTCCAAACGGAAAGGTAGCACCAATATTGGCACAATACACACTGTCATTAAGGATATTACCGGAACTACTGTATAAATGAGGTTCTCCCCAAGATAAACTTTTTTTGCCGCCACTTAAAAACATGTGACTAAACATGATATAATCGTAATAAATCTGGTAAAGCTCAAATCCAAAACGATTATAATACGTTGTCCGCAAATCAGCTGACAACGTAAGCTCTGTCACAGGACGGGCATTAAAATATAAATGATTTTCAAAATTCATGTAACCGGAATGGCTATCATCAGTGGGCCAATAGGCAGCCCCTAACTGTCCGGTAAACGAGCCTGAAAACTTCAACGGAAACGAAACAATACCTTCAAGGGATTTACTTACCGCTTCCCCTACTTCAGTATGATCTTCAGGCTCTACAACGGTATCAACCGCACCTGAAAATAAAGAATCCAAATCTTCGATGGATACTTGATCCACCAAATCCACATCAGAATCCTGCGCATGCAATACCGCAACTACAGAACAAATAATACAGGCTGCAATAAAGCCTACGCGTTTACGTCTCATTGTTGTCCCATTAATTCAAGATACTTTTTAGTATATATGAGATCGCTACGTTTTGCAAATGAAACATTTGTTACCGTAACTTGAGTTTTTTCATACTGCATCTTACCGTCAAGCTTTTTTCCACGCAAATTATCAACAATAAGCATGCTGTTAGGCACAAAGCGGTTACTTACCTGCTGATATGAAGGAATAGCGGTTGTTCTCAACAACTGACCAGATAAGCTGTAATCCTCTTTTTTACGCAACAAACCATCGTCCTCAGTAACCCATAGTTTTAAGCTTGGATAATCAACATTTTTTGAGACAGCCTTCAACTCAAATAAAACACAGGCAAAGCTACCCAGTTTTACACGAGTTGCCTTTTCAATTTTGTAATCACGACAAAAATGCTGCGGTGAAAAGTCGCTGTTATTAGCATTGGTATTCTGGAATTTATTTTTAGCACTGGTAAACGTAAACTGCTTATCATGAGGATCATAAAACCATAAACCATTATCAAACTGTACATATCCCTTACCTTTATCATTTTCAGGACCAGTGATAACAATCGTAAAGGCAGCCATACTATCTCTACGATACATCGTAGCTTCGATTAATGATTTACCCTGTCCAGGTCTATCCTGTACCATGGCATAATTTGCCGAAAAATCAACACCCTCAAAAGAAGTATTTTCATCAGCCTTTCGTAACAGAGCTTCTGCTTCAGCCATATCTACCGATTGTGCAAAAACAAAGCCAGAAGCCACAAAAAATAAAGATAAAACTATAGTAACAATTCTTTTCATAAGTAAAACCTCCAAATCAGTGTAACCATCATACTGTAGTATTTAAGGCATACACTGGCGGTGTGTGAATCAAGTTCCGTACTGTAAACAAAACAGAACCCAAAGTGGTAACAAGAATCGTAACAACCATGACAATATTTTTACCAATATTAAAACAAGGCATCAAATGACCACCCTGTAAAAATATATCAAATGCAGGAATAAAAGACAAATTAAATCGAGACACTACAGCCAAAATACAGGCATTCAAAACAAGACCAGCAACAAAACCTGCCATTAAAAGCAAAAATGACTCAACTACAAAAACTCGTATAATACCGCTAGGACGCATGCCTATAGCACGGAGCGTTCCCGTTTCAACCGTACGTTTCAATACAATAACACGATAGGAGCTGCCAATACCAAAAGCAACAATCAAAAGCAAAGGCAAAATAACCATCATTACAACCAATTGCATTGCAGAAATAAGCATGGACAATTCCTCGTTATTTGACTCGAGAGGAATCAAACCATACATTGCCTTATCGTATTTATGGTCATCGATGTTATCATCAAGTTCCCACTTTAAAGTATACAGCGGAACCATATCAAACTGCTTGCTCAATGAGCTATATAAATACCGTAATTCCGGGACGGAAAAAGTCCCATGAGGCTTAAAAAAGCCAATCTTATCAAAATGCCCCTGCTTATAGCCGGAGAGCGTACTTAAATCAGAAGCATTCATATAGGCTGTATACATGCCAAACATACTGCTGTCTTTAAAAATACCATAGACAATAAGCTCACCGGTATTATTATACTGATCTTTTGTTTTAGTAAACACAGTGATGCTATCACCAATATGTACACCAAGCTTACGAGCAACAGGCTGACTGATTAGTAATGCTCCAACATCAGTAGTTTCAGGGATTTTACCTTCTGCAAGTGTCACCTGCTTAAACAAGTCTTTTTCAGCACTAAACTCCACACCTTTCATCATGCGGATACTGACACTTACCCCTTCAAAATAAAAAGTAGTATCTTCGTTATAGTCAAAACGGCGGAACAGCTTAATATGTGCAGGGACAACTGATTTTACCTTAAAATAAACGTCATCAGTAATCTCTTTATGATCGGGCAAGCCACCCAAAAATTGCACATCACCACCATAGTACTGCTTAGCTTTACCACGCAACGCATCAATCATACCATCAGTTAGCAACAAGACCGAAAAAATAATACCGATAGCTACCGTACAGACAATAAACAATGAACGGTACTGACGATAACGCTCAAATAAAGAACGGAATGCATAGCAAAAGTAAAACATATCAGTGCAACCCTACCATAGCTTCAACAGGACTAACTTGCGTTGCAATATGAGCCGGATAAATCCAACCAATAAGCGCAAGCAAAACCGACACGACAAATCCCTGTATAATATTAGCGGCTGTAACAGAAATACTCAGTGTAGTACCGCCAAACAATTGGATAAGATAATTATTATGAAAGACAATCTGCACAGAGCTCAGTGCATTCGTACCAATCATTCCAAGTATACAACCAATAATACCAGCAAACACCGTCAAAATCGCTGTCTCAAGCAAAAACTGTACAGCAACAAAAGAACGGTCTGCCCCAATGGCACGCAAGGTTCCTGTCTCATTAGTACGATCAAGGGCTGAGACAACAAGTGTATTATGCACAACAATAAAGCCTGTACCCAAAATGACAATGATACCTATATTAAATATGAGACGCATCCAGTACAAATACATTGCACTTAATCCAGCTGCACTACGCCAACCGACAGCCTCAACATCCCACCCTTGCTTTTTAAACTCAGCATTAAGCTCTTTTATTACTTTTGCAACAGGAACTCCAGGCTGTACACTACAAACAACATAATTCCAGATTGTATCTTCACTAATTTCAGTATCTTCAGCTACAACAACTTCATCTGTTTTCTCATCGGCAGTGGCTAAAAACGACTCTTCAGCTTCGGTAAACGTATCACCAAACAAATCATCTATATCAAAGTCTTCGTTAAGCAAATTTTGATTTTCGTGAGCGATGTCATCGGCAAGAGAGGTACTTGCATGTACCATACCACACACTTCACGCACAACCTCAGGACTTGCAAGTACAATACGAGAGAGGACTTCATTGTCAGTTGGATACTCATAAATACCGGTCAATTGGGCAGAGCGCATATTAAACGACCGTCCATTGGTACTGACAATCTGTATAGAGTCTCCTATAGCAGGGCGAGTACCACAATCCTCTTCGATGTAGTCCAACATTGCCGTTGAGAGCATAATCCCCTTTTCATCAGGATCATACGGACGACCATCTAAAATATGGATACCAGGCATAATATCAGTATATAATGCAGAGTCCACACCAAAAAAAATCGATGCAAACTTATCTTCATTGATATTCATGACAGCAACACCCGTTACTTGTGCAGTAGACGCACGGATACCAGGAGTATCATGAACAACCTGATGTACTTGTGTGTAAGGGATCAAAAAAGGAATTTCAGAATAGGAACCGGTACCAGGAGTTTCATCCCCCAACAGACTTAAAGGAAATTCTGCTTTTGGACGCACTACAATGTCACCGGTAAAAGAATTGACAAATGTATTTTGAATACCGTTACCCGTACCGTCAAATACAGCATTACTCACCACCATCATGGCAATGGCAAAAGCTATAAACAGCACGATAACAAAAGAACTTTTTCGCGAAATAACGTTTTTTAAAGCTAATATCAATGAAAACATGAGTGCTATATAGTATAGCACACATGCGCAGTTAGGACAATGACAATAATATAAATGAAATGCAAAACCAAATAACAGTTATTTTGTAAACTTCTCAATCCTGCATTCATGAGTTTTTAATTTTTCATCATAATTGATACCGATAAACAACACTGTACCAGAATATGCAGACAACGAATCAAAATACTGTTTTTCCCGATTTTGATTCAATGCAGATTCTGCGGAACCATTACGTTTTAACTCAATAATCATTGCCGGAAGCTTCGGCAAAAATGGAATAAACACTACGTCAGCAAAACCTTTGCCCGAGGTCATTTCTTTTATAATCGTATATTTGTTAAGTGCATAAATGTATGCAAGATAAATGGCACTCTGTAAAGCATCTTCATTATTATAACTGCGGTTACTTGTTACATGGATATGGCTTACATCCAAAGCCTTAGCAAGAGAGCAGTTCACGTGAAGACTGAATAATTTTGTTTGTCACCGCATAATCATCCAATGATTCAACAGCGTTAAACCACTCCTGACGCACTTCTTTGTTAGGAATATGACAAGTTTTTTCGATTCTGTCATAAGCAAGATATCCCAAATGAATCAGATATGTAAATAAATCACTACGGGTCACAAAGGAATTCATCGTATTCAAAAAGCGTGTCACATTTACATCAACACATTCTCCTGAGAGCATCCTAATTACATTGTCTTTTGTACCTTCAAAATTCTGTCTGATACGATCAGAGATAACTTCGTAACTAGATGTTTTACTCCAGTAATTTGCAAAATCATTATCTTCAATACAACAAACAACCGATTCTGGATTGTAAAGCTCAAAATCATTCAATCTGTAACCATCATACCAGCGTTTACATTCCTCAAAATCAATACCATATTGTTTACAAAGACTTTGTGTCTCCTCACTAGTAAAACCGACATATTCACTCAGTTTACCCGCATTCAAAATTGTGTATTCACGAAAATTATTTAGTTTAGACTATACTTTATCACGCACAACTGGCAAAATCCCAGTAAGGTATGCAAGTGCAATTGCAGGCTTTAGCGTATCACTCTTAAAAAGCCCGTTAAGTAAATCCAAATACTGTGTGAATAAATCAGAACTAACATTCTCACGAACTAGTACGTCATATTCATCTAAAATGAGGACAAACTTTTCACCTGTTTTAGAAAATACTTTTAAAATGCATTTTGCAATAGAATCATCTTCTAAAAACTTAATTTCTGAAAATTGTTCAGAAAACTCACGTTGCAAATCTCTTGTCAAACCAAAAATCAAGTTATTCTTATCAAGGGCATTGCGATATTCACTATTTATATCCAATTTTATAACATTAAATCTATTCAGATTGCACTCAAAACTTTGATCTTTTGCAATTTTATACGGTGCAAAAAGCTCACGGGAATCACACCCCTTTGAGTAATACGCAGCAATCATATTTCCGGCAATAGTTTTTCCAAACCGACGTGGACGCGAAACACAGATATATTTATTATCCTCACTCATAAATTCGTTGAGTACACTAATCATCATAGTCTTATCAACGTAAATTTTTCGAGTAAGCGTTTCTTTGAAATTATCATTACTTGGATTTAAGTATATACCCATACGAATATAATATCATAAAGCAGGCGAAGCTTCAAAGCAATCACATAATAATGTGATTACTTTCACACCTTCCACAAAGGCTTTTTTTGTGGAACATGATATCGGATTATCAACTTAATCAGTAATTTTATATAATACATGAGTGAGTGTTGCTCTTTTGGTGTAAAACCAAGATTAAATGACTTATCTAAATGTGTACGTACAAACAGTAAAGCCTCTTGCAAAGCAAGTACATACGGTGTGTACAATAAATGTTTTACATTTTCATCCAACCGATATCCACCATGAGGATTGTATGTATGAAATGCATGCCATTTCAATCCATGAAAATGATAAAATATTACAGGCTGATTGTTTACCGTTGGACCTTGCCTAAGTTCATACTGCTGCACATTCCAAGGAGCTACACCACCACCTATATGCTCTAACTCATGGCAACAATCAAATCTCGTCATCCAGTCATCAAGATACTTTTGATCACCAAATTTACCGTCTTCCATTCGGTTATAGCACCACTCATCACAGCGATCACACCACCAATTTAGTACTTCTAAACCTTTATAGGTATTCTTAAAAGTCATAAACTGCACGCAATAAACACCACTTGTTTTCGATTGATCATATTCGGGAGTATATCGATGACGAGTAATCAGCACATCCTTTCCTGAATCATGAAATTCATCTAATAATATTGACGGTTTACTAAAAAAATACAGGTCAGAGTCAAGATAGGTTACTTCTGGTACTTTATACTTTGTAAGAACATGTAAAATAGAAAAACAAGAACATGTCCAACAATACTCTCCTCGAGTACGCGTTTTTTTTATCCGTAAAAGACGATCAGACTCAAATTCCACTAACGAAATAGGATGCAATGAAGGCAGCTGCAAATGTTCCAGAATATCAAAACACACATCATCAAAAGCAAATGCATAAAGAGTAAATTCTTCCCCTACGGCCACCAATGAGTTATATAATGCAAGACCACGAGTAAGATAATTTGAATCAAATAATGTACAATAATAATTCATATTACTTAAACTGATTGATTACCGAACAAACATATGATATCTGCTCATCAGTCAAACATGGACTCATAGGAATACTCAATTCTGTAGCATGTATTTTTTCAGAGACAGGATAAGAACGCCCATTCCATTCTTTATAGGCCTCCTGTTTGTGGGGAGGTATAGGATAATGTATCAATGTGCCTACACCATTATCTTTTAAATACTGTTGCAACTCATCTCGCCTTTCTGAAAATATCGGGAATTGATGATAGACATTTTGCTCAGCAAGTAACAAGCTCGGAAAAGTAATTAAAGGATTTTTTATACCATCGAGATACTTTCGTGCCACTTGTCTTCGCAAGTCATTATCAGTATCAAGATATTTCAGCTTAACATCAAGAACAGCCGCATCCATCTCACTCATGCGACTGTTTTCACCAATATATTTAAAAACATACTTTTTAGTCGAACCATAATTTGCCAAAGCACGGATAACATCTGCAATTTCTTTATCATTTGTAGTAACAGCACCGGCATCACCAAAGGCACCAAGGTTTTTTCCTGGATAAAAAGAATGAGCTGCCGCATCGCCAAGAGCACCGGTCTTAACACCCTTCCATGCACAACCATGACTCTGAGCACAGTCTTCCATCAGTTTCAGGTTATGCTTCTTGCATATCTCTCCCAGCTTGTCATTGTAGGCAATGCGGCCATAGAGGTGCACAATCATCACACCCTTGGTCTTGGGAGTAATAGCTTCCTCAATCTTGTCAATATCAATCTCCAGATGTTCCCAAGTAGGCTCAACCAGCACAGGAACAAGGTTATTCTTTGTTATGGATAGGATGGTTGCAATGTAGGTGTTTGCAGGAACTATGATTTCATCA
>JAILIC010000024.1 GCA_024695475.1 Treponema sp. | reverse complement strand
GAATTACAGCTTATATGTAAAACAGTCAGTGCTAATCTAGAACTTGGTATCAATCGTGATATACAAAACTTTTTATATTTTTCCCGTACAAGCATTGTTGAGTGTATTCCTGATAAACAGACTGAAATCGATGCCACCCATATTCATGATTTGTGTGAAGAGTATCGCCGTTATCATTTACATAGTATTAGTGACATTCGTTTGCAACGAATAAATGAAAGTGAACCGACGGTAAAATTGACAAATGTCAGTTATGAGTTGTTCCGTTTTTTAGGAGAAACAGAAAGCTATAGCATGGCTTTGTATTTTGGGGGTAAAAACGAGCTGTATTTTGCCGTTCATCTAAAGGAGTATAATGGCTATGTCCTATCGAGCTATATTAATATGAATACCTTGTATGACGAGTATGTTTCATTTATTCGTCTGGGAAACAAAGGCTATATTATGCTCAAAGACAACTATGGGGTTGTCATTATGCATCCCTTAAAAGAACAGATTGGTGTTGATGCCGTTACAGGCCGTCAGAAATTATATCCAAACATAGATTTAAGTATGACAAGTCTTGGACGGATGATTGAGCACCAAAAACAGGGATATGAGGGCAGTGAGATTTATCAGTCATATTGGTGGCCTGATAAAGACAAAATGCAGCTTATTACTAAGATTACAGCGTACACTCCATTTCATATTGGAAATACCTTTTTTATCATTAGTGCTGTTACCGATTATAAAGAAATTTCAGATAGTATCGGTCACAACTTGTTGAGTATCATAATACTTGCACTGCTTATTTTTATCTGTGTATTACTTCCTACGATATTAATACTGTATGCAATGAGACGCAGTATCTCGATTGAAAAAGAAAACTCATATTTACGTCAGATAAATGAAACATTGCAAACCTTGCACAACAATGAGCAGATTATTTCGCACCAGCAACGTTTACAGATTATAGGTACTATGACTGGTGGTATTGCACATGAGTTTAATAACCTTTTGACACCCATTATGGGGTATTCGGCTATGATGCTTTCATCAATGAGTGTAAGTGACAAAAACTATGAGGATATTGCAGAAATTTATGATGCGGCTTCAAAAGCACGTGATATAATTCAGCAGATATCTCAGCTAAGCCGTAACAATTTTGATAGGGTATTTAAATTTTGTAATGTGCAAGAATTACTTAATCGAGCTGTCAAAATGGCAAATGCAATAAAATCACCAAATATTGAACTTTCATTACAGGTTGCTGATAGTGAGCGAGGACTGTTTGGAAATACTACACAACTTAATCAGGTGTTATTAAATATCATTGTAAATGCCTTTCAGGCAATTGGCATTGAAAAACAAGGATTTGTGCGGATAACCTGTCGAGAAATAAGTCGTAATGAGTTAATTCAAACTGTTCCTGAGGAATTGCAGCCTGGATTAAATGAAAAGTATTCCGAGTATGCGGAAATTTCAATTATGGATAATGGTTGCGGTATGTCACCGGAGGTGATGTCACAGATATTTACTCCATTCTTTTCAACAAAGACAAATAATGGCGGTACTGGACTTGGATTATTTGTCGTACAGAATATCATTGTGTCTCATAGTGGTGTTATTTATTGTGATAGCATACCTCATAAGTATACCCAGTTTCATATTATTTTGCCGAGTGCGTTGCCGCCTACCGATAAAGATGAAGATGAACCATTGCATGAGAGAGACTCTGCTTATGAGAGCCGGCATGTACATGTGCTGCTCGTAGATGATAATCCTCGTATCCTCAAAGTACTTGAAAAAGGACTGGTACAAAATGGAAATACTGTACGCACTGTGGAAGATTCAACGCAAGTTAAGAGTCTTATGCTGCAGGAACATTTTGATATTTTGATAACTGATGATTCTATGAAAGAACTGAGCGGTGTCGATTTAGCTGGTATTATTCGACGTACTCTTCCTGATGTGCCTATCATAGTTTTGACAGGTCTTCTTAATACATCAATTATTGAGGCTAAGCAAAATCACATTATTGATGATTATCTGGTAAAACCAGTAACTATTCATACGTTATTGACTAAAATCTATGAATTACTTAGTCCGCAGGCAAAAGCACTAAATCTTAACAAAAATTAAGGAGTATCTTACAAAACTTTAATTTCATTATTAGATATCTTTGATACACTCTCAACGAATCATCATAGGTTTGCTTTAAATCTTATGGAGGTATTGTTTATGAGTGCAACTTTGCTTGCAATTCTTGGATTTGCAACTATTGTCGGTATTATCGTTGTCCTTCTTAAAAACTGGACTGGTCCGATGATTGCTTTTATTGCAGTCCCATGTATTACTGCAGTTATTTTGATTTTGACAGGAACAGCTTCTCTGGCTGATATCGGTGCATTTGTCAAAAAAGGTGTTCAGAGTGTACATGGTACAGCAGTTCTGTTTATTTTTTCAGTTACATTTTTTGGTATTATGTCTGATGTTGGTATGTTTGATGTAATCATCAATGCTCTTGTTAAGCGTGTCGGCAACAATGTTGTTGGTGTGGCTGTAATGACTTGTATCATTGCTATGATTGGTCATCTTGACGGTGGTGGTGCTTCAACATTCCTTATTACTATTCCTGCTATGTATCCTATTTATAAGCGTCTGCGTATGCGTCCGACTACATTAATGCTTATTTGTGTTACCGCAATGGGTGTTATGAATTTGTTGCCATGGGGCGGTCCGACAATGCGTACTGCATCTATTTTAAAGATAGACTCAAATGACCTCTGGAAACAGATTATCCCAATGCAGTTTGTAGGTATCGTTATAGCTTTGTTTACTGCCGTATTCTGGGGCTTCGTTGAAAAAAAACGTGGTGCTGGTGAAGGCAGTACATTGCCATGGGATGTTGAAGACGAGGAAGAAGAGGAGACAGTTGTTCAGAAAAACGATCTGGCACGTCCAAAATTGTTCTGGTTTAACGTAGCACTTACACTGGCAGTTATCCTCGGTCTGGTATTCCTGCCATTGCAGTCATATCATACATTTATGATAGGTTGTGTTATTGCTTTGCTCGTAAACTATCCTGGTACCAAGATGCAGAAAAAAATTATAAAACTGCACTGTGATTCAGCACTTATGATGGCAACAACCATTCTTTCAGCAGGTGTATTTCTTGGTATTCTTGAAGGTACCGTAAAAGGTGACGGCGTACTTTCAAAGAGTATTATGACCCATATGGCAAATCTTGTTGTTGCCGGTATTCCTCAGTCAATGGGGCACTTCCTGCCACTTATTATTGGTGTACTGTCTGTACCACTTGCTTTGTTCTTTTCAACAGACTCTTATTTTTACGGTCTTTTGCCAGTTCTTATCCCAATTGGACAGGCATTTGGCGTTGCACCTATACACATTGGTATTGCGATGGTTGTTTGCCGTAACTGTGCAACATTCATCAGCCCCTGTGTTCCGGCAACATTCCTTGGTACAGGTCTTGCACATATTGACATTAAGGGCCACATCAAGAATAGCTTCTTGTGGGTTTGGGGTGTCAGTTTGGTCTGTTTGATTTCTGGTATTATTTTGGGAATCGTACGCTTTTAACGATGTAACTCTTTTGTAGCGAGATAGAGATTTTGGCACGAGACTATGACTTGAATGTTGTGAGGTTCTCGTGCCTTTTTTTATGGTGTGGGCAGTCAGTAATGGAGGGGCTCTTTTACCTGTGAAACCTGTCTCTGAAATTCTTAACAAAATTTAATAATTTATTTATGTTCTATTAAGGTATTCCCCATATAGTAAGAGTATATACCAAATATATGGAGGAAGATAATGAAAAAGACATTGTTGGCACTTAGCTTATTAGCAGTTGCCGCATTCAATTCTTTTGCAAACGGTGCTCAGGATGCCGGTGGCAAAGCTGCCCCTAAGTATCCAACGGGAAACATGGATTTTGTAGCCCCTGCAGGTGCAGGTGGTGGATGGGACTTAACAATCAGAACTGTATCAAAACTGTTGGGAGATACAAAGATTGTAACTGTTCCAATGCCAGTTCGTAACGCTCCTGGAGCAGGTGGTGCTGTTCATTTGGCAACATTGCAGGCAAAAAAAGGTGATGTACGTACTATTACTGTATATTCACCACCAATTTTGTTCTTTAACTTGAATGGATCAAGTAAGTATGGCTATCGTGATACAACTCCATTAGCACGTCTTATTGCTGATTATGCAGCATTTGTAGTAAAGGCTGATTCAAAGTATCAGACAATCAATGATGTTATGGATGCTCTTAAAAAGGATCCAAAATCAGTAAAGATTGGTGGTACCTCAGCTGTTGGTTCTATGGACCATGTTCAGTTCCTGATTATTGCACAGGCTGCTGGTGTTAAGAACCTTAAAGAAATTGACTATGTAGCATTTGATGATGATGGTGCTACACAGGTTCTTGGTGGACATATTGATTTGTTCTCAACAAGTCTTGCAGATGTTATGGGTTTGGTTGAGAGCGGTGACTTGAAGTGCTTGGCTCAGACTGCAGATCGCAGAATCGGAACTGGCAAAAAGGCTGAAATTCCAACCTGTATCGATTGTGGTATCAACGCTACATTTAGCAACTGGCGTGGTCTCTTTGGCTGCCCAGATATGCCAGAATATGCAGTAAACTACTGGCGTGATGCTCTTAAGAAACTTCATGAATCAGCAGAATGGAAAGCAATCTGTGAACAGTATGGTTGGGATGATATTTATCTTGATGCTCCAGAGTTCAAAGCATTCCTTGAAAAAACAGAAAAGGAATATATGAGTGTTATGGAAGCTATTGGCATGCTGAAAAAATAAAGCTGCTAAAAGATAGTTGACAGCACTATCGGAAAGTACCGTATCTGATAGTGCTGTTTTTTTGTATTTCAGCATGGAGGTTAGCATGTCACTTTCCGTTTTGTCAGCTTTATTTGTAACAGTTTTAGGACTTGTATACACGCTGGCAACATTTGCATTGCCAGAAGCAGCAATGGGTCGCCCTAATGAGCCCAAAATATTTCCGGCAATCCTAGGTATTTTATTAATAATTTTAGGTGCTATTCTTTTGATTCAGGTTATCATGTCTGAAAAAAAAGAAGGCAAAGGTGAAAAATTACAATTTGGACAGAGCGAAAAACAGATTGCTCTGACTATTGCCAATGGTGTTGTTTATTCGTTACTGTTCAATCCTATTGGTTATGTTCCTTCAACAATTATTTTTGTTTTGATGGAACTGTTTATTTTTGATGGAGTAAAAGTATGGAAAAAAGGACTGGTAATTTCAGTACTCTTTTCTGTAATTGTATATGTTATTTTTGATATCCTCTTGGGTATTTATCTGCCGCCTTCTCCATTAGGCTTTATTTAATTGAGGTGAAACTATGGGTAGCTTACAACTTTTAATGCAGGGATTTACCGTTGCACTTCAACCAATGAATGTTTTATGGGTTACTATTGGCGGTGTACTCGGTACTATCATAGGAATGTTGCCAGGCCTTGGTCCGGCAACTGGTGTTGCAGTCTTGCTTCCATTGACATTTACTATGGGACCTGTTGCAGCTCTTATTACTATGGCTGGTGTTTACTATGGTGCTATGTATGGTGGCTCTCGTGCTTCCATACTTATCAATACTCCAGGTGATGGTGCGGCTATTGCTGCCTCTTGGGATGGATATCCGATGAGTCAAAATGGTAGAGCTGAATCTGCTCTTGCCATTTCTGCAATTGCTTCATTTATCGGTGGTACGATTGCAACAGTATTTATGGTATTTGTTGCCGTTCCAGTATCACGTTTTGCCTTGAAGTTTGGTCCTGCAGAGTATTTTTTACTGTATGTATTTGCACTTACCGCAACGGCAGTAATGTCTGAAGGCAATCGCATCAAGGGCTTTATTACCATGATTATTGGTCTGATGATTTCTACAATTGGTACAGACCCACAGTCTGGTGTAGAACGCTTTACTTTTGGGCTGATGTCACTGCAGGGTGGTATTGACTTCCTTATCGTCATTATTGCTGTCTTTGCTTTGGGTGAAGTACTCAAGAGCTTTAAGAAGATTAATGAAGGCAAAAAGAAGATGCAGACCAAATTTGGAAGAATTTGGATTTCTAAAAAAGACTGGAAACTGAGTGCAGGTGCCATATTCCGTAGTTCACCACTGGGATTCATTATTGGTGTTCTCCCAGGAGCTGGTGGTACTATTGCAAGTATTATGGCCTATAACACACAGAAGCAGCTTTCAAAGGAACCTGAAATGTTTGGAAAAGGTGCCGTTGATGGTGTTGCAGCTCCTGAGTCTGCTAATAACGCAGCTTCTGTTGGTGCTCTTATACCAATGCTTGCTCTTGGAGTTCCAGGTTCTGGTACTACAGCTGTCATGATGGGTGCATTGATCATGTTGGGTATGCAGCCAGGTCCTACTTTGTTCCAGCAGCAGTCAACCGTTGTATGGGGTTTGATAGCCAGTATGTTTGTTGGTAACATCATTCTTGCTATTATCAATATCCCTATGGCTGGAATTTTGGTACGCGTTCTGTCTGTTCCTCCAAAGATTTTGTATCCTGTTGTTCTTGCTCTTACCTTTATTGGTACCTACGCATTGAGCAATATGACATTCCACTTCTTCTTGTTGTTGATTTTTGGCATTATGGGCTATTTCTTGTCAAAGGCAAAGTTCCCGACAAGTCCAATGGTATTGGCGGTTATTGTCGGTACCAGTATGGAACAGTACTTTAGACGAGCATATAAGATTCATAATGGTGATATGGGCATTTTTGTTGCCTCTCCTCTTTGCAAGATTCTTATTATCCTGACAATAGGTGTTATTTTCTTACCGCTTATTCAAGCTAAGATAAAAGAATTTAAGCAAAAACGACTGGCTACTGAAAAATAAAAAACTTTTTGTGAGCCAGAACTATTCAGTTTTGTTTCTGGCTCGTGAAAGCGATTGAGTCAAGGCATTGCATCAAAACAGTGCCTTGATGTGTCGTTACTTTTGGACGAATGCTATTCGTTCATGTTGGGTTTATAAGGAGTTATTATGGATATTAAAAAGCCTGCGGTTGCCGGTACACTTGAATCAAGTGACTGCATGGTTACTATCGAGCCAGGTGATGGTGCGGTGGATTTTGCGCTTGATAGCGTTGTTATTCATCAATATGGTAACCAGATTAGAAAAGTCGTTATGGAAACTTTGAGCAATCTACATGTAGATAATGTAAAGATTTCTATAGTAGATAAAGGAGCCTTGGACTGTACTATCAAAGCAAGAGTTGAGGGTGCCGTATATCGCTCTGTAGGGCAGTTGAATGACTTGCCTTGGGGAGGAGAAATCAGATGATTAATAATCCAAATAAAAAACGCCTAAGAAGAACTATGATGTTCTTGAATGCCCAAAAGCCGGCATTGATCAAGGATCCTTATATTTATAAGCCAGATTCTATCATGCTTGATTTGGAAGATGCTGTTGCAGAAAATCAAAAGGATGTAGCACGTTTTTCTTTGTATCATGCATTGAAGACTATTGATTATCATGGATGCGAGCGTGTTGTTCGTATCAACGGTTTGGATTCTCCTTATTGGCAGGAAGATATCCGATGTGCAGTTGCTGGTGGCTGTGACTCAATCCGTATTCCTAAAACTGAAAGTGCCAATGATGTTAAGACTGTTGAAGAAGCAGTCGCAAAAGCTGAAAAAGAATTTGGACGACCAGAAGGTAGCGTTTTAATTATGGCAGCCTTGGAATCTGCTCTTGGTATTATGAAAGCCCTCGAAATTTGTCAGGCTTCAGAGCGATTGTTTGGTGTTGCTCTTTCTGGCGGTGACTATACAAAAGATTTGCAGACTCACATTACTGGTACCGGTATCGAATTGATGGGAGCTCGTCAGCAAATGATTATTGCTGCACGTGCTGCTGGAGTTCAGTGTTTTGATACTGTATATACCAATCTTGATGATCCGGAAGGATTTAGAAAAGATGTTGAGACTATTCATCTGATGGGCTTTGATGGAAAATCAATTATCAATCCTCGTCAGATTACTGTTGTACACGATATTTATACACCTACACAAAAAGACATTGTTTTTGCTGAAAAGGTTGTAAAAGAAATCGAAGATAAAAAAGCAAAAGGTATTGGTGTCTTTACTGTCGATGGTAAGATGATTGATATTGCTTTCTACGATGGTGCTAAGCGTACTATTGCTTTGGCAAAAGCTTCTGGTGTGTACAAGGGGGATTTATAATGATTAATGCAGTTGGCAGAGATATTCCCGAAGAGATTATCAAACAGACAGGCAAAGAAGTTTTTCAAGGTGTACACCACTTTGATGGCTATGAATATAAAAAAGCTGGCCCGGTAACAAAGTGTGTTATCAATTCAAATGGCAGCAAGGTTGTTCCTTCTATCCATGATGTATTGGTAAAATGTGGTATTAAAGATGGCATGACCATCAGTTTTCATCATCATTTCCGCGAAGGTGATTATGTTGTAAACATGGTTATGGAAGAAATTCATAAGATGGGTATTAAGAACATAACCCTCTGTGCCTCATCCTTGGGTAAGGCGCATGACCCGATTGTGCCATACATTGAAGACGGTACAATTACCAACATCAAATCTTCTGGTGTACGCGGCAAGATTGGCCGTGCAATTTCAGAAGGTAAACTCAAAGGCATCGCTGTTATGTACTCACACGGCGGTCGCGTACGCACCATTGAAAGTGGTGAAACCCATATCGACATTGCATTTGTTGGTTCTCCAACATGTGATGAGTATGGTAACTGCCGTGGTATCGGCGGTAAGTCAAACTGTGGTGTTTTGTCTTACGCTATGGTCGATGGTGACTATGCAGACAAAGTAGTCGCCATTACCGATACTCTGGTTCCGTTCCCTAACTTTCCAGCTCATATTTCTATGACAAAAGTTGACTACGTTGTTGTTGTAGATGAAATTGGTGACCCAGAAAAAATTGCAACTGGTGCTGCAAAGCCTACAAAGGATATGCGCAAACTGATGATGGCTGAGTATTGTACTCAGTTTGTTATCAACACTCCTTATTTTAAGGATGGTTTTTCATATCAGACTGGTGTTGGTGGAGCTTCAATAGCTTCTACTATTTCATTGGCAAAAGTTATGAAAGAACGCAACATCCGCATGAAGTTTGGTGTTGGTGGTCTTACAAAACCGATGTGTGACTTGTTAAATAACGATCAGGTTGATTGTTTGCTCGATACACAGGACTTTGACCTTGACGCTATTGAAAACGTCAAGCAGACTCGCCACTTCCGCATTTCTGCAGGTGAATATGCAGATCCATTTAACAAGGGTGCTGTTGTAAACAAACTTGACTTTGTTATTCTTGCAGCACTTGAAGTAGATGTTCATTTTAACTGTAACGTAGTTGTTGGCTCTGACGGTGTTATCACTGGTGCTCAGGGCGGTCATCCGGACACTGCAGCTGGTGCTAAATGTACTATTGTTATTACACCATTGATCCAGGGCCGTATTCCTGCTATTTGTACAGATGTTACCACTGTTACCACTCCTGGTGAATCAGTTGACGTTGTTATAACTGATTATGGTATTGCCATTAACCCATTGCGAAAAGACTTGATTGAAGCTATGAAGGGCATTGACCTGCCATTTAAGACAATCGAGGAACTTCGTGATATTGCATACGGTATCGTTGGCGAGCCTCAGCGTGTACAGTTTGCAGACCGTGTTGTTGGTATTATCGAAAGTCGTGACGGCACCATTATGGATGTTGTCCACCAGATTAAAGACTTCGAGTTTGAAAAATAAGGGTATAATTCCTATTTTATAACACGAAAGCCCCTTCTGACACTGAGGATAGTAAAACTTTCTTGGTGGAAGAAGGGGTTTTTTATTTCAGGTTGATAATTGTTATCAACCTGAAAAACGGAGATGTCAAGGCTTTAAGCGGTAGCGTGCCTTGACTCGACGTATTTAGAGGTGCCGCGTTTGTGTAACGTGCCTCTTCGTAATATGCCTTGAGTCGTTAAGAACTCTGAAAAAAATTGACAAATCCTTATTTTGCCTTAATAATTTAAGTATAAATATATATCATTGAAAAAGGAGGATTAATCAATGAAAGCGTATGCAATGCTTAAAATTGGTGAAGCAGGTTGGATTGAAAAAGACAGACCAAAATGCGGTCCCAATGATGCAATCTGTAAGCCATTGGCAATTGCAATTTGTACATCTGACGTCCACACTGTATGGGAAGGTGCTATTGGTGATCGCCATAACATGATCCTTGGACATGAAGGTTGTGCTGAAGTTGTAGAAGTGGGTTCTGAAGTAAAGGATTTTAAACCAGGTGATCGAGTTCTTGTACCTGCAATTACTCCTGACTGGAATTCTTTGGAAGCTCAGGCCGGATATTCAATGCATTCAAACGGAATGTTGGCAGGTTGGAAGTTTTCAAACTTCAAAGATGGTGTATTTAGTGAATTCTTTCATGTAAACGATGCTGATGGAAACCTCGCAAAATTACCTGACTCAATCAATACTGTTGACGCTTGTATGCTTTCTGATATGGTGCCTACAGGTTTCCATGCTGTTGAGTTGGCTGATGTTCAATTTGGAGATACTGTTCTTCAGATTGGTATCGGACCTGTCGGTCTGATGTCTGTTGCTGGTGCTGCATTGCGTGGTGCTTCACGTATTATTTGTGTTGGTACACGTAAGATTTGTCAGGACGCTGCACGTAAATATGGTGCAACTGACTTTATTTCTTATAAAGATGGTAGTATAGAAGATCAGGTTATGAAAATGACCAATGGTAAAGGTGTTGATCGAGTCTGTATTGCTGGTGGTAATGTAAAAACATTTGAGGCTGCTGTAAAAGCTCTCAAACCGGGTGGAAAGATTGGCAATGTAAACTATCTTGGTTCTGGTGATTATATTACTATCCCTCGTGTTGAATGGGGTGTAGGTATGGGTCATAAAGATATCCGTGGTGGACTTATGCCAGGAGGCCGTTTAAGAATGGAAAAACTGGCTTCTTTGGTAACGGCTGGACGTCTTGACTTGGCTCCATTAAGTACCCATGTCTTTGAAGGTTGGGAACATGTTCCAGAAGCATTGCAACTTATGAAAGATAAACCAGCTGATCTTATTAAGCCGGTTGTAAAGTTCTCTGACTAAGTTGTTTATAACCTTTACGGTATTATATACGTAAAATCTAGTATCGCCGTTTTTTCAAATGATAAAAACGGCGATTTTTATACATGCTATTATGAAAATACTTATTATTTCAGGTTTTCTTGGTGCGGGGAAAACTACATTTATAAAAGAATTATGTAAAAAGACAGGCAGGGACTTCTGCGTTTTTGAAAATGAATACGCCCAGACTGATATTGATAAAGCCTTATTAATGCAAAATGGTAATCTCGATGTATGGGAACTGACAGAAAACTGTATTTGCTGTTCCGGTAAACAAGATTTTGCCTCATCGATACTTACCATATCAAATACTATTGATCCTGAATATCTCATAGTAGAGCCTACAGGAGTTGCAAAACTATCTGCCGTTATCGAAAATATTAAACAAATTCAATATGAACGAATCTCTTTGTTGCAACCCTTGGTGATTATTGATGGTACTACCATACATAGCCTCCCAAAGGCTGTTGCATCGATATTTGAAGATCAGGTAACAAATGCTGGTAAGGTTCTTATATCAAAGATGGAAAGCGCAGATGAACAGTCTTTGGCGAGCGTATCTGATGCTATATACAAAATAGCTCCTGATGCGTTGATTGTCCGGGAGCATTACTCCTCTTTAGACAATGACTGGTGGCAATCACTACTAGCCACTGATATAACTGGTGAGATACAGGTTGTCTCTTCGGCATCTGATGATGAGAGCTCTATGGATCATTTTTCACTTGTTGATGTGTCTCTTCCTACCCCTGTACATCTTATTTCGTTTTTGGAGATGATTACCTTTGGTATTTATGGCTCGATATTTCGGGCAAAGGGATTTCTTCCGTGTGGTAAAAACTTGTGGCTCCAATTTGATGTAGTTAATGGAATCTATCAGATAACAGAAATTGAAAAGCAGGAACAAGCTCGTGTTGTTTTTATCGGTTTAGATATATTGCGTTCTGATTTACGCAAGATTTTTATGCATGATGTTTCTCGTATTGATACAAAACGACCGTATCGTATTCTTGAAAAGACAGGTATAGGGCGGTCTTAGTAGGTGAAGCACAGCATCTGCTGCATTACTTGTGTCGCCGTGTATGAGCCACGCTATCAGACAGCCCTTTTATTACGTTAATAGCCTTTTGACTGCAAAATACGGAAGACGCTTTGGTCAAGCCGCTCCATAGAAATTCTACCTGATTGGACGGCTGCACAAACACCGTCAAAAGCTTTGGTAAACTCCTGTGGCATGAGGAGTATGTCGTTGCCGGCTTCAAAAGCAAGTACGGCAGCCTCTGCCGAACCATAATTTTTTTCGATTGCACCCATGTTGAGCGCATCGGAGACTATAATACCAGTATAACCGAGCTCACCACGAAGTTTTTCTGTTATGAGTTTTTTTGAAAGTGAGGCAGGGTAGGTGTCGTCTATGGCAGTGCAGGTGACATGGGCAACCATAACACTGTCCGCGATGTCAAAATTCTGTACAAATGGTATCAGCTCACAGGCTTTTAATTCTTCCCAGCTTTTGGTGACTGCTACATACTCTGCATGGGTGTCGTTTCTGGTATCGCCGTGACCAGGAAAGTGCTTGAGACACCCCTTAACTCCTGTTGAGTGGAGACCACTTAAAAAGGCTTTGTCCATTTCTGCGACAAGTCTTGGATCACTTCCAAACGCCCGTGTGCCTATGACAATGTTTTCGGGATTTGTATTTACATCTGCTACAGGAGCAAAGTCGATTGTAAAACCAAAGGCTGCAAGATAACTGCCGATGATTTGTCCTGCGCAACGAGCATTTTCTGCACTGCCTGTTTGTCCTACGGTACCCATGTTCTTAAACTGGGGCAGATAAAACTCTTTAGAGCGGGCGAGACGGGCTACACGTCCGCCTTCCTCATCGACAGCAATGGAAAGAGGAATGGTGCTCGCTTGTTGTAAGCTGGATGTAAACGTACGTAGTTGTGCTGGATTTTTAATGTGCCGGGCAAAGAGTATAATGCCACCGACTGGATAGTTTGCAAGCGCCTTGATAAATTTTGACGTGACCTTTGTCGTTGTTCCTGGTGCGACTTGTTCTGGTGTAATGATGAATAGCTGGGCAATTTTTTCCTCGGTAGTCATGTGAGAAAGAATCTGTTGCGCATCGTTTAAATTGCTGTTCCTGGTGTTGTGTGGTACAGAAGCACAACCGAATAGCATGCTCAAAACCCCCGTCATGATAATTGCAGTCGTAGTGTTTTTTTTCATAAACATACTCCTTTCAAAACTCCGCGTTACTTGAAACGTATTACAGGTACTTCTATTGTACCATGACTTTTTGCTTATGAATGTACTAAATTGTGCAGGGTATGTAAAAGTATGCAGGCAGCCAGGATATCAGCGGAACCGCCTGGACTGATGTTTTTTTTGATGCATTCGGTATTAAAGGCACTTATCTCTCCAAGAACAAGTGTGTTATCAGCTGTATGTGCGATGATATCAGCAGAGCGTTTTTGTAGCCATGCTAATTCGGTATAGGAAGTTCTGCTGACGACATTTGTGTCATGCAGTTTTGTCATCGAATGTAACAGTACGATAAGGTTTCTGGTGTTGTGCCAACATCGGGAGCATGTCGTTGGCTCCGTAGTAAAGAGATGCTGTGTATGGTGCCATACCCAGTCAATTACTGGGAACCCCTGCTGTGCTTCACCTCTGATACCACGCTCGCCATAGCGGATAAACAGCGACTCGCCATGAGTTAGATGGCTTTTTTGTGCTATGTGCTGAAACTCCTGTTCAAGAATCTCATTTGTCATGGTGGCACAGGTAGATAAAATTTGGGGTATGATACAGTCGTGTTGTTTGCTGTACACGTAGGCAGACGCTGCTGCTAAAATACCAAGCGTAAACAAAGCTCCTTTGTGTGTATTGATGCCTTTGGTTGCAGCAAACATTGCTTTTTCGGCATCGATACCGATTTGACGTATCTGCATAAAGAGCTGGGGCAAGGAGTTATCCCAAGTAAGACCGGTAAAAAACATGTCGGTTAAAAAAGGAGTAATGGCCTGTGCACTTTGCTCAAAAGTAGTACAGTCCATATCAGTGTGCGCTCCGGTATCCCAACAATCAACAAGGCCAGGTTTAGGAGTCGTATATACTTCTTCAAGTAAAGCAATTCGGAAACTGTCACTTATCGTGTTACGGCTAAACTCCATAGATCCCTCAATCATTTGCTGTCAGATTGTATGAGATGGAAAATTGCTTCAATCATCTGTGCTACAGTATGTGTGCGGTTACGGCCACACACATGAGCATCATTATTACAAATCAAGCATTTACGCGGTGGTAATCCTAGTTCTTCTCTGCTGATCTTTTGCAGGTCTGGAGTCAATACATCAATATCGTACAGGCGGCCAATAGGCGTTTCTTCTTCTAAGACTGATAGCTCTTTTTTTATTATAAGGGGCTGGGCATCAAGTACAGCATAAAATTCATAGCCGGTCACTGGATAGCGTGTTTTTTGCTCTAATACTGCAATGTCATGAGCCTTACATGCTGTTAGGATTTTTTGTAGGCCAGCATCAAATACAGGTCTGTATTCTGGTCGTACTTTTACGGGGCCGGGTATATTGAGCATAAAACAGACCAAAGGCTTATGATAGGTATCAAGCAATTGTTTTTGTAAAAACGCACGCTCTTCTCTTGCTTGTGCCATCTGTGCGACAGTTACGGTGTTATCGGTAGTGCTTTCTGTAGGTGTATTCATACTCAGAGTCATGCCTGTACATGTGTACGCAGATAATCATAGGTTGTTTGAGGTAACATATAGGCTATGTCATCGATAGAGCCGTTTTTAATGCTTTCGCGGACGGTTGAGGCACTTACCGTTTTATTTTGCATTTGCAGACGCTCGACAACGGTTACATCGATACCGCTTTGCGGCAAATACTGTAACAGCGTGTCATTATAGAGCCGGGTAACCTCGCTTGTGGGTTCTGTTCCTACAAAGCGACGGGTGATTCCCAATTCTTTTGCTATGTGATCGCAGAAGATACGAATATCAAGCATGCAGTTAAAGGTAAATGCTTTATCTTTTTCTTTGATAAAATACGTCGGAAAAACAACCGGCGATATTAAATAATCAGAGGTGACATGCAATATGACATTTTTAATGTCTTTGGTACCGGCTTTTACCATGTCAAAACGTGCCTTTGAGCTGATCCATTCCTGTTCCGTTGATAAAACAAAAAGATGTACCCATTCACATGCAGAAGCTGCCTGCTCGACCAAATAACGATGACCTTTGGTAAAAGGATTGCAATTGGCAACGATGGCTCCGATACCTGTTCCGTTAGGATTACGATTTTGAGGTAACATACCTGCTTCTGACTCTGTTTTTAATCCATCAAGATATTTTCTAAAACCGTCTTTTTTATTTTCGAGCAATAATACACGGTCAGTTTCTGCAACAGGATATAAGCCCATATGAGAAAACACCATCTTGTTTTTTGGTTTGGTAAAGCCAAAAAAGTGATTGATGCCGTTTTCAAACATATGCTGGAATAATTGCGACATGATGGGAGCCAATAAGTTTTTACCCTGATAGTCTTTGGATACAGCGATGCACTTTAATATATTATTTTGGCAGGAGCCACTAGCAATGATACGCTCGTCATCCCAAAGAACGACGGAATAGGTAATTGCTTCGTCATAATCGAGTTCTTCCTGTTTTAAAAACTCAACCAGCAGCTGTTTTTCATAACCGGTAAAGGGGGTACCAATCCGTATCTCAAAATTATCTTCCATAATTGTGTATCCTTTTTGCTTTTGTGTTATTCATTCGGTTCTTGGTAAAAACGTCCTGTCAGTTGTTCTGTTCTAAAGGAATTGATAAATGCACCAGGATCTACACATTGTACAGCTCGAATGACACGATGATACTCAGCTTTTGATACTACTGAATATATCATTGCGCGTTCTGAATGTCCAAAAGCACCTTCGCCTTTAATAATTGTTGCTCCATGATGGCTCGTTTTATAGATGACTTCACATACCTTATCAGGTATTGTTGTTACTATTAAAAGGGTTTCGAGCTGGTACTTTTTGTAGAGTACATGCAATACCTGGGTTGAAACAAATTGATAAATGATCGAGTACAGTGCTTTATCCCAACCGAAAAGTAAACCTGCTGATGTCAGGATGACAACATTGAGTCCCAGTATAATATTCCAGGAATCCATATGTTTACGATCCGAAATATAGATGGCAATAAAATCAGTACCGCCAGAAGTGGCATTCATCAAAAGACACAGGCTAATTACAAAACCGTTGATCAATCCGCCAAAGATGGTTATCAGCAAGGTATCATAGGTAATGACATAGCCTGGAATTAAGTCTGTAAATACACCGGTTAAAAAAATCATAAGGCAAGAATAGAGGGTAAATTTTTTGCCTAAAAAACGAAAACCAATATACACAGGGATTGCATTAAGTATTACGTTAATTACGGTGTAGGGAACAGAAATATGAAAGAACATGTCCATTGCACGAAGTATCAGGATCGTAAGTCCTGTTGCTCCTCCCGGATACAAACCTCCGGTGCGGACAAATGTTTTTATATTGGTTGCCATCAAAAGGGCTGCAAATACTATTACACAGATACGTCTCGTATCTTTTTTTGCGTTAAAAGTCATATGGCGTATTCTATCATAATTATCAGGGGATAAAAAGTGGGGTATATTCTTGATAGTCACGAACGTACATACATGAGCCCCCTGTTCGAGCGTTCTTGATAATCTGGAATGGTGAGACATGACTCTGAGGGGTGTTGTAGGTAGAAACTATTTTATATAATGGCTATGGAGCTTGATTTGAAAAAAGTTATTTTATTATATTGTTTTGCACTGCTTTTATGTTTTTGTTTGCACGTCACTTTGTATGCTGTTGATTTTAAAGTGATAAAGGATACACCCCTTTATGATTATTTTGGTAACATCATCAAAGAAATTAAAAAAGATGAAGTATTTACGGTAGACCAAATTTCACTTATTCATAAGGATGATCAAAATACTCCAAAAACATTACTAGAATACCAGACCGTCTCTGGTCTTGGAACGTATGTACAGGCTGCTGATGTCATTATTGAAGGGCAGTCACGCTGTCCTGAATCATTACAAAACACTATTTGGATTCCTGATTATTATTATACGATAATACAGACACGGGATAAAACGTTACTCGAAACCTTTGATTCTTACTATGCTAATTATGAGCAGTGGCGGTATTTTACGGATTGGGATAATGATGACTGGTTTGCTGAGCAAACAACGGAAATGCTGCTTTTTGGTAATTCCTTTTTTGTGATAGAGGGATTTAATACCTTTTTGGGAGCATTGAATTTTGTAGTACATAAGATTTCGGATACTACATTATACACAACCTGTACACTGTCACGGTCTAATCGGTATCAATATGTTCTCCCCAAAACAATACAAGATGATTTTGTAAATAATGAAGCGTATATTTTTACTTATAAAATCGATGGTGATTATTTATACTTGTATTATGGCGATAGAAAGCTCGTTTTTTGTAAAAGCACTATTGAAACCGTCAGACAGATTCGTGATTTTTATATAGGAAAGATACACACTTTTTCTGATGTGACTTATCCTTGTCATGCAGATGGTTCCTGTGAGTACGAGGGGCATTGAGTGTAAGCCGTACAGGAGCAGGGGGATATTTAATCAATATTGTAATAGATTAAAAAAGCAGTATATAAAACTTGAAAAATGAAAAAATATAAATGTTTAGATAACAAATATACAAATTCTATTTGCAAGACTCTTTTGAAAGCAATCGCAGAAAATAAGGTGTACGATGTTTTTATTGGTGACACTGATGAATGTCGATTGACCTGTAAAGATTCTTTCATGCCAACAATAACGGATATGAATGTTTTTCTTGAATATGCAGTTTATCCGCTTGCCCATAACGCTGATTCAAACATTAAGCAGATTGTTTTTGATGTTCTGGATGAGGCAATGAATAATTACTGTCAATTACTGCCATTGTATCAAATCGTTTCTTTCTTTTATGAGCAGGATTTGCTTTCAGATACTTATGAGGATTTGCCTTCTTTTTTTTCGATTGAAAAATATAAGTATGATATAATTGATAAGGTCAAACAGAAAAGAAGCGAATTAGAAAACTATAAACCGCATGGTTTTGATAATCAGATTAAGTCAATGTATGAAATGATTATCGGAATGATAAATAATTCAAGAAGTTTTTAACTCAGGAGTTTAGCGGAGAAAACATGAACAAAGAAATATTGTATAACGTCCATCCCTTAACACTCGTCCTTTTTTACGGAAAAACATGTCTATGGATACACTATCCTGAACAGACAAGCATTCCCAAGATGGAATTTGTCGGCGGCTATCCTAATGAATGGTGCATTTATGTTAGTAATCTTACAGACGAAGAAAAAGCCAAATTAAGGACGAAGACGGAAATACGGTAGATATCAGCAAAGAATTTAACGAAAGGGATATTGAAGAAGTCAAAGAATCCATCAAAAAATATTCCAATATCTATATTGTTCTGGAAGGAGTCTTTAATAAGAACATCTATCCGCTTGAATTACAGAAAGCATTTGAT
>JAILIC010000152.1 GCA_024695475.1 Treponema sp. | reverse complement strand
ATCAAATGAATAATAACATCTTGTGAGAGAAAAATATGTAACACAATTTTTCTCATTATAAGTATCAGATAAAATCTCATATCCATTTACTATTATCGAATCTATTATTTCATGATTTCCTTTATCAGCATCACTTGATTTATGAATATTAATTGATATCTGAGTATTACCATCACCTGGATAATATATAAATGCATTAGATTTTAGTTTTAAATATTTTCCAACCTTTTTAAACTCATCACTAAAAACAGAATCTAATTGAAACATTTTTTGAAGGAATTTGTTTTTTAACTCTTTACGAACTTCACCTCTTGAATCAAAATAGACCTCAAAGAGCATTCCCATTACTATGTTCCTTCTGGCAATATCATTCGTAAAATATGAAAAAATACTCACCGGATTATTTAACATAAAAGAAGCATCATTTTCACCACCACATGCAGATTGATATATATTTCTACCCAAAACAAACTGTTCAGTTGATGTGGTTTTTGTAAAGTCTAATTTTTTTGCATCAAACAAAGCACGGGATTGTATATACCAATTATATGATTTAAAACCATTTATTATCTTTTGATAGTCTAAAAATAAAGATATCTTTGCATTGCCATCAGCTATACCGTCTGGTTTTATACCGAGAATATTTTCATCTACTTTATCCTCAATATTTGAATCTGATACTACCGTTAAGCCATCATCGTTTTCTTTGACTGTAGTCGTTTCTTCTTCATTTTTTGTTACATAATTTGCAAAATTTGAATATTCCGTTGGATACATATCTGATAATAAAAATGAAAACATCTTGAAATTTACAATATAAAAAGATTGCGTATTACTTAGATCATAGACTTCTTTTTCTAGACGTGGATCTACAATCTTAGCGACAAGATTTGGATCAATATCCTTTTTGTTTTGATTCGGAATCCGCTGTCCTTTATATATAATCTGCTGTGGTATATATACCCAATCTTTTTTCATATCATTAGTAAGAAAAATAACTTTTGTGTAGTTATTATTCTTAATATCATTTAAAATCTCTTTCCAAACAATAAAATCACCTATTACATTTTTTTGTTTTGTTTCATCAAATCCCGGAGGGATTTTATTTTCTCGACGAATTTCAAATTCATTTATCAAATTTTCCGTAATTTTTATTTCATTCTTTAAAGTAATTTTTGAAAGAAAACCATTAACTTCTTCACGTATTTCTTGTATATCACTATTAATACGAAAACTATTGGCAACCTTTTCAATTTCCTTAGAAACATCAGTCACATGTGCAAAGAATTCGTCTAAAGTGTTATAACCCATGCTTTTTACTGTTTTTATATCTGCAAAATCTTTTAATAACTGAAAATCAGATGCTACTGCATTAACCTTGCTCTGAATATCTGATAAAGGATAAAACTCACTAAGGCCGTTATTGTTGACAGCTCGTTTTGTATATTCACAATAAACCCAATATGGCACTCTTACATTTTTAATATGCGAATTAATCCATTTATAAAAATCCTTTCGAATACTTTCTTTAAGCTTATACATTTGAGACAAGAAACAAGTATCAAGATAATAAAATGTCTCTATATCAGCAAATAAAGATTTGATTTCGTTGAGATATAAATCATAATCAAATACAGCTGGAACCGTTAATAAGTCCATAAATAACCTCTAATTTCTATCTAGAACAAATTCACATATACGCAAGATAATCCCCGTTGATTCTGAAAAGAGTATAGATACAAACAGTTACTAGTCTAACTATATATTTATAGGTTGAATGGTATATTGTCAATGTGTTCAGACAATCATTGTTTTTGTACGCAAAAGGTTTTCCGTATCGACCAAAAAGATTATGTTTTACGCTCATCAATAAAATATTATACGCCCTACAACATTTTACTGATCGTCCAAAAAGATTTTACGGAGCGACGCTCAAGATTCTGTTACAGGACCACCGTTATAATATTTTATTATACTTTCGGTTAATTTTTATTGACTTTAAAACAATAAACTATTATAGTTTAGACATGGGACTTAAAACTGCTCCAGACCCATAATTTAGAGACCGTTAGGAGACGGTATTATTTTAGCCTATATAAGGAAGGCGTACTATGGCGGAAGGAAAAGAGAACATTTTTGCAAGGAGGGTCAAAGATTTAATGAAGGAAAACCGCTATTCACAGAAAAAGCTCTGCGAAATTTGCGGTATTACAGAAGCAGCATTCAGCCGCTACATGACAAGCGACCGTATGCCTAGAACAGATGTGCTCGCAAACATTGCAAACACACTACACACCACCAGTGACTATCTATTGGGTAACGAGACTCATTATGGTTACGATCAGCTCAAAATTCTTCTTGCTTCAAGCAAGGATGATTTGAGCAAAAATCAAAAACTCAGCTTGATAGACATCCTCATGGACGAGTATAACCGTCCAGAGGAAAAATAGCAGCAAGGAGGCATAATGGAAGAAGCTGAATGTATAAAGGATATTATCGATAAACAATTACCGGAAATCACATCGCTACATGCGACAATGGAAGACGGAAAGCCGTATGTACTTCCGCTATGGAGGATGAACGAAATCATCCTTTTAGCCATTGAGACACTCAGCGATATGGAGTACTACAACGATGACTTTGACTATAAAAATATGATTCAGGAACAAGGTATTAAGATTAAAGAGTTTTCTTCTTTTGCATCCGAAAACCTTGAAAAATTCAAAAATGTTTCATTGAGTCTCTGGAATGAAGGTGTCTGCGCCATTTTCCCCGATCCTGTGACCGGTGAGCAATGCCGCATGATTGCCTATAACGACAGCCACAATGATACAGAGTGTATGCAGATTGTGTTTCATGAGTTTGCCCATGTCAAGCTGCACCACACCCAGCAGAGCATTAACGGCGAAGTAGAAGCAACCTGCTTTGCACTCGCCATGAGCGTATTCGTAATTGTTGAGCAGCTGTTCCATGTAGGAAAGATTGTAGTAAAAAACTGCGGAAAAACATACCTTGTACAGGGTATAAAAGATGTTATAAAACAGAAGGAAGTAGCATGAAAAACGGATGTGTATAAAAAAAGCCTGTTTAAGTAAGTGGGCCAACACTTGCCAAACAAGCTTTTTCATTGGTCGAGAGCCACATGTGTGATTCCCTTAAAACTGTATATTTAGATTTTATCACACATCAGCTCTCCTTGTCAAAAAAAATCGTATGACGGCGATCATCCCGTCACAGCTCCCCTGTTGGGGGCATTATTAACAAGGAGTACATTATCATGCTCAATATTAAAACCATCAAAAACGTATTTGTTACTGATGAAACAAAAGACGGCTTTTGCTTTAGAAGTTCGTGCTCACAAACACTCAAAACTGCCAAGCTCGCTAAAGAAATGGCTGACTGGAACTCTTCGTTTACCGAAGCCGATTACATTGGTATGCTTTCCGTCATGGAAAACATAGTCGTAAAATATCTTGCAAAGGGCTACAACATAGAGCTTCCATTCGGAACCCTTCGTGCAAATGTCACAGGCACCTGTGCCAACATTCAAGATGGCTTTACACCAGGAACAGGAAACCACACACTTGGCTTTTTGTTCAACGCAAGCGACTCAGCCTTCGAAAGCGTAAAGAAAAACCTTGAATACAAGCAGGTACCGCCAGATCTCACAGGCGAGGCAAGGCTCTACCGTATAACCGTTTTACAAAACGATGCCAGCGAAAGCACCGACTTGAACGTAAGTGTCGGTAAAACGCTCCGCCTGCATGGTCGGAACCTTCCGTTCGACATAGGGGACACAGCCCAGGGAGTTTTCTTAGAAAACGAAATGGGTCTTTCCCGTATGGAAAACTACACAAGGCGTGGTACCAACATAGTGGACTTCACTATCCCCGCAAGTCTCACCGCTGGTACTTACAGCATCAGTATCGTAACAAAGCCTGGCAACAGTTATTTTACTGCAAATATTGATTCTGTAGTAACCGTAGCCTAGCAAGTATGGTTGTGCCGCACGGACGCATATCCGTGTGGCACTTTTTAATCGAATACAGTAACTTTATCCTATCCATTTGCCATGGATGTCAAAATACTTTTTTTGTACATCAAAAGCAGGTTGTTTTGTATCTTTTTCACTAAGATTTGCATTTTGTGTAATACCAGGCAGCACAGACTCCCAATCAATACCTATAGTAGGATCATTCCATAAGAGACCACCTTCATCTTCTGGATGATAAAAATCAGTACACTTGTAAGCAAAGGTAGCACTATCCGTTAATACACAAAAACCATGAGCAAAACCTTCAGGTATATAAAACATATTGTGTTTTTCACTATCTAAAACAACACCATGGTATTTACCAAATGTAACACTGCCAACACGAAGGTCAACGGCCACATCATACACTTTACCTTCCAAGGCACTTACCAGCTTGCCTTGTGGATGCTGCTTTTGAAAATGCAAGCCGCGCAAGACATTTTTAACCGACCGGGATTGGTTATCTTGGACAAATTTCATTGTAAGGCCTGCAGCAAAAAAATCACGCTCGCTATAAGTTTCTAAAAAAAAGCCACGTTTATCACCAAAAACCTTTGGCTTAATCTCATAAAGTCCATCTATTTTACATTGTATAATTTCAAAACTCATAATAACACCATATAACGCACTATAGCAAATTGTAACAAAAAGTTCAAACAAATCGCCAACGGCGAGTTTTTGCCCCCTAATACCCCAATCGTCTGTCAACAAGATAGTGCAAGGGCTTACCTGCCACAAAATTTTGCAGATCTTCAAGAAACATCTCTACATTTCTATCTTTGGTATATAGAAGCGTCAAATTGCCTGCAACATGCGGTGTAATCACAAGATTTTTGGTCTGCCAAAGGCGGCTCGTTTTAGGTAACGGCTCCGTCTCAAAGACATCAAGAGCCGCTCCAGCCAAATGTCCGCTTTCAAGACTATCTGCAAGGGCAGCTTCATCAACGGCTGATCCACGTCCTACATTTACCATATAAGCTCCCTGCGGTAAAAGAGCTAATCTGTCACGCGATAGAATTTTATTCGTTTCTGGCGTGCTTGGTAAACTCATCACAAGCAAGTCTGTTTGACCAAGTATTGAGTCCAAGTCACTTACAGGCACTACCCTATCATAGACAGTTTGAGAGCTTTTTCCGCTGCGGCACACACCAATGATAGTCTGAGGTTCAAAGGCACGTGCACGTTTTGCAAACTGTGTACCGATATCTCCGGTACCTAATACCGTAATTCTGCAATCCTTTAGTGATTTTTGAGCACGAGGCTTCAGCCATTTGCCGTCATGGATTTCTTCAAAAAACTCATTAAGACGCCGCATCATCACGAGCGTTACGGCAATAATATGCTCACTGATCGAAACACCATACGCACCGGCGGAATTAGTAAGGAGGCATTTTTCATTGGCAAAATAGCCAGGAGCCATAAGTGCATCAACGCCTGCCATTGGTACACAAAGCCATTGCAAAGTTTTGCTTGTCTTAACAATTGCAGGGGCCACACCATACATAATATCGGCATCATAATCAGACTGGGGGACATCTGCTTCAGATTGATAAAACACAACAGTTGCATTAATCGCATGTGCCGCCTTTTTGATTAGATCAATATGTTTTTGCTCAAGTAACTTGTTAACTACTAGGATTTTCATACTATGCCTCCTCAGATAGTATACCATATATTATCATAACAACAGAACCACATTTACACTGAATTATATAAAGATTGCACATAATAATAAAAAGACTTATACTTAAAGAATGACACGTAAATTGCACAACATTATGGTTACCGGCGGTGCCGGTTTTATTGGAGTAAACTTTATACATTATCTATTTGGTATGTCAGCATCTAACATACCTGAGCTTATGGATGCTCGTTTTGATGGCACCATCGTCAATGTCGACTGCCTTACCTATGCCGGCAATCTCGAAAGTCTTTCTGACATAGAACAAAAATATGGTGGCACCCGCTACTTTTTTGAAAAAGTCGATATCACCGATCGTCCTGCCATACAAGCAATTCTAAAAAAATACGATATCGATACTATCGTCCACTTTGCTGCCGAAAGTCACGTAGACCGCTCTATACTAGGACCAGAAGCCTTTGTAAAAACAAACGTCATGGGTACCTTTACCCTGCTCGACTGTGCACGTGAGTTTTGGAAAAAAGAGGATGGTTCGCTACGCGATGATGTATTGTTCCATCATATCAGTACAGATGAAGTGTATGGCTCTTTAGGAGACAGCGGCTATTTTACCGAAACCACCCCCTATGATCCACGCAGTCCGTACTCATCAAGCAAAGCCAGCAGTGATCACTTAGTTATGGCATATTACCATACCTATGGATTACCAATTACGTTGAGCAACTGCTCAAACAACTATGGTCCCTATCAGTTTCCTGAAAAATTATTGCCTTTGATGATCAGCAACATAAAAGAAGGTAAAAATCTGCCAGTCTATGGTGACGGTAAAAATATCCGTGACTGGATTTATGTCGAAGACCACAACAAAGCAGTATGGCTCATACTTAATAAAGGTCGCACCGGTCAAAAATACAATATTGGTGGCGAAAACGAGTGGCAAAACATCCAGCTCTTACACAAGGTAATCGAGCTTACTGCTCATGAACTCGGCAAATCTCCTGCTGATGTTGAAAAAACTATTACCTATGTAAAAGATCGCCCCGGTCATGACAAGCGTTATGCTATTGACTGCAGTAAAATCAAACAAGAACTCGGCTGGAAGCGCAGCATGTCTTTTGAGCAGGGACTTGAGAAAACAGTATCTTGGTATCTTAAAAATGAGACATGGATTGCCCATATCCTCTCTGGTGAGTACACCAAATGGATACAGGCAAACTATCAGGATATGGGCAGATAAAAACGCTTGTCATTCATAAAGTGATGCAGACTTTCCTGCCAGCTAGGCAGCAAGTTATGCATTGCAGGTAAAGCCAGTATCTTTGCTGTATCAAGCACTGAATATGCCGGTCGCTTTGCCTTTACTGGATACTCAGCAGTCGTACACGGCTGTACCGTGCAGTCGTGTACAATACGACCAGAGGCGACACCTTCTTTTTGTATTGCCAGTGCAAACTCATACCATGTCGTACTTCCAGTATTGCATACATGATATATACCAAAAGGTGCGTCCGCGGTATTTTGTAATGTCTGTATAATGATCATCGCAAGGTCGCCACAGAATGTCGGAGCCCCCCTTTGATCACTGACAACTTTAAGAGCATCTTTTTTGTTCATGAGTGAAACCATTGTCATGACAAAGTTTTTACCGTCAAAGCCATAGAGCCAGGATGTTCTAAAAATATACGCCTTATCTGTTGCATGTAAAATCGCTTTTTCACCGGCAGCTTTTGTTTTGCCATACACACACTGCGGATTAACAGGATCATCTTCAACATAGGGGCGGACAGCACCATCATTGCCTATAATACCAACGCCATCAAACACATAATCAGTAGATATATGTATAAGTATGGCATCAATATCTTTTGCTAGTTTTGCAAGATTAGCAGGTCCGACTTCGTTAATGGAGCGAGCTTTATCCGCTTCACTCTCTGCCTTATCAACTGCTGTGTAGGCCGCACAATTGACTATATAGGTTATTCGAGCCGTTTGAGCTTGCTGTCTAGCAAAGATTTGCAAGGATTCATAATTGAGTATATCAACTTCATGACCGGTACCAATATAGGGTATATGATATCGATCACAGAGTTTTGTAAGCTCACTGCCTAACATACCATGAGCACCGGTTATCCAAATCATGTTATATTACCTGTTTTCAATTAAGATAAATCAGCAATTGTCTTTAAATATGAACCATACTCAGTCTTATACCCTCGCGAAAGCTCAAGCAAGGCATCCCTACTAATCCATTTATTGCGATAAGCAATTTCTTCGACACAAGCTACATACAAGCCCTGCCGCTTTTCAATGGCAGCAATATAATTAGATGCTTCAAGCAAATTGTCACAAGTACCAGTATCAAGCCAAGCTAATCCACGTCCTAAAACTTCGACAGTCAGTGCTTTTTTTTCAAGATATGCATTATTAATAGAAGTAATTTCTATTTCGCCACGTGCACTCGGTTGTACATGAGCCGCAATGTCAACAACAGTATTATCATAAAAATAGAGGCCGGGGACAGCATAGTTACTTTTTGGCTTTGCTGGTTTTTCCTCGATACCCAGGGCTTTACCATTTTTGTCAAATTCGACAACACCGTAGGCAGTAGGGTCTTTGACATAGTAGCCAAATATGACAGCTCCACCATTTGATTGTATGGAGTTGACCGCATGGTGCAAACTATCGCTAAAAGCCTGTCCATAAAAGACATTGTCGCCCAATACCAAGGCAACTGAGTCATCACCGATAAACTCTTTACCTACAATAAAGGCATCGGCTAAACCGCGAGGTTTATCTTGTACGGCATAGGTAAAATGCATACCAAGCCAAGATCCATCCCCAAATAATTCTTTAAACACTGGAGTATCGCGAGGAGTTGAAATAATCAATACATCACGGATACCAGAAAGCATCAATACAGACAAAGGATAGTAGATCATCGGTTTGTCATATAAAGGTAAAATCTGTTTTGAAACAGCCTTTGTTATCGGATACAACCGGGTGGCAGAACCACCTGCAAGAATAATTCCTTTCATAATAGTTCTAGTATATAGGTAAACGAAATATAAGACAACAACAGAAATTTTTGTTGTACTTTATCGACGTAAAAGAGACTTTATCTGATACATACATAAAAGTGCATTTGCTACAAAGTACCGTTTTTTATCAACCATTTGTATAAATAATCGTTTGAGTGCAGAATTATATTCTTGATGATGGTCTAAAAGCAATACAAGTGGTATCTCTGGATAAAAAGCACAAAACTTTTTTACCGAAAAAACAGGAGATTGCTTAAGATACTCATACCGTAGTTCTGCCTTACGCAAAGATAAAATATGCTCAAAACGAGCGTAAATTCCTTTATCCGCAAAAAAAGAAGTTAACTCATCAAATTCCCTTTTTTTCTGTTCCAGCCATCCTAAACGCTTCATTTTAGTAACAAAACCAATATCCATACGATAGTTGTACCAATCACCAGACAGAGCAACCACTTTGTTGGCATAAAAAAACAGTTTACAGGAGATGATGACATCTTCACCTACATTAATACCTTCAACCCAAGTGAGGTTATTCAAAACAAAAACATCGCGTCTAATGAGTTTTGCCCAGATGGTTACCGGAATATAGGTGTGTTCAAGTTCATACTGGATACAATCAATAGCAGAAGAGGCTGCAATTTTTTGACAATCACTACATTCACAAATAACGATATCAGCCTTTTCCTCTTCTGCTTTACGGACCATACACTCCAAGTAATCATTTTTGACCCAATCATCACTATCGATAAAAATACAATAGGTACCGGTAGCATTTTGCAATCCACTATTACGTGCAGCGGCAAGCCCTCGGTTATGCTCATGATTAATTATTTTGACCTGACAGTGAGGATAGTCTTTAACAACATCCTGCACAACCTGCATCGCATTATCAGGAGTACAATCATTTACGATGATAAACTCACAGCTATCGGCAATTGTCTGTGTAAACAGAGACTCAAGGCATTGTTTTATAAAAGAGCCCGTGTTATAAACGGGCATACAGACAGAAACCAACGGGTTTTGTGTTATTGTTTTGGACATGCTCAAAAGTATAATTAAAACAAAATCAAAAAACAACCTCGTACCGTTAACAGCAATCTAAATAAAACGTTTTCCATAATTCTTTGTTATCTTTTAAAATTGTCTATAAAAAAAAATAGACAAAATCTACTGTCACACATATAATTAAAAGACATAATGGCAGAACAGAAGTCGTTAAAAAAAAATGCGGCATACAGTGCCTTGCGAGCCTGTATGAATGTAGCATTTCCTTTGATTTCATTTCCGTATGCATCTCGAGTACTACAGCCACAAGGTATAGGGGTTGTCAACTTTACAAACGCCCTCATCGACTTTTATATGCTCATCTGCACACTGGGGATTGGAGGGTATGCTTCAAGAGAGGCATCCCGCATCAGGGATGATAAAAATGCACTGACCCAGTTTTGTAGAGAGATTTTTGTCTTTAACCTTATAAGCATGTCATTTGCTTACCTCCTGTTTATAATCTCACTCCTTGTTTCGCCAAAACTGTATGTCTATAAAAGCATTCTGAGCATCGTCAGTGCAAAACTATTTTTTGAGACTATAGGCATTGCCTGGTTGTTTGCCGCCACCGAAGACTACAAGTTTATAGCACTTCGATCCGTTTCATTTCAGATTATAAGTCTCGCTTTTTTATTTATCTTTGTCAGAACTGAAGACGATTATCTCGCCTATGCGTTTATGGGGATTATATCAAACATAGGTTGTAATATTTCAAACTTTTTTTATGCACGTAAATACGTACATCTACGACAAAAGACTCCTATCCACCTCCGCCGGCACGTAAAAAAAATTTTTATTTTTTTCGGTTCTACTGTTGCAGAAAAACTATACAGTATTACCGACTCTGTCATGCTTGGTTTTTTAAGCAATCCCGCTTCTGTTGGTTTTTATGCCGCTGCAAATAAACTGGTTAATCTGGTTATCAATATTTCAAGTACAGTCCTCGGCACAAGCATGCCAAGGACTACCTATCTCTTTGAAAAAAGCAAGACAAATCAGTATCAAACATTGGTAATCACTGTCATAAACCTTGCCATAACTTTTTCTATACCGGCAAGTATCGGTTTATTTTTACTGTGTCGACAGACGCTTCGCTTATTCAGTGGCAAAGAATTTGTTGCTGCCGCCACAGCAATGCAATTGCTCTGCCCCCAAGTTTTTTTATGTACCATCGCAGCAGCAATAACAAACGTAGTGTTACTTCCCCAAAAAAAAGAAAAATATATATTTATAGCGCAAGCAACCGGATGTATCATCAACATGCTCTGTAACATCATCCTCATACTCAAATTTGATGTCATCGGAGCAACGCTTGCAACCTTTATTGCTCAAACAGTTATCGGCATACTCATTGCCTTTTTTGGACGGCAATATATTACTAGTCCAAAAATTATACATAACCTCATAAAAGTCTGTATCGGTTCTATAGCAATGGGATATGCTGTCCATATAACGCTTACTCATATCACCTACCATGCAACAGCAGTAGCTCTGTCAATTCCTGTCGGGCTATTTGTCTATGGCATGGTAGAAATACTGTTAGGGAATGCAAGTGTCATTTCCATTGCAAATACCATGAGCAGACGATTGTTACGAAGACCTGTGTTTTAATACATATTTTTTATGTCCTTAACAACTTGTAACAGTTTACTCACCCACTCCAATTTTACGCTTTACTTAAATTGTGCTTAATTAATACTTGATTTATACTTAATTTATGTTATACTTCTCAAAGGAGTTTACATGAGTCTAGGTATCAAACAGAAAATTACTATTTCTTCTATTGTGCTGATTTTTGTTACCGCAGCAGCAATCGTACTGCTTAGCTATCGTAAATCAAAAGCAGAACTGACCGAAGCAGTCGAAACCGGAAACATCAATATAGCTCAAAAAGTAGCTGCCGAAATTAAAGTACTTAACGGGCGCGACTTTAAGATGCTTGAAACACTAGCAAATCTAACGATTATCCGTGACCCCGAAGTAGACATGCATTATAAATGGGAACTGGTAAACAGCGCAGCAGGAAGTACAAAAAAATATTTAGGTCTCGGTTTTTTTGATGCTAATGGAGTCGGTTATGCTACCACGGGCAAATATCAAGACCTGCACGATCGTGAATACCTCAGAATTTCGATGCAAGGTAAACAGGCTTTGATGGATCCTAACTGGTCAGCCACAAATGGACATCTATCAACTTTTTTTGCTGTCCCAGTAAAAGACATGAATGGCAGGCAAATTGCAGAAATCTCTGCCGTCGTAGATGCCACAGACCTCTGTACAACAATGTCAGAGATTACGATTGGTAAAGACTCTCATCCTTTTATCATAAGTCGAAAATCAGGCAAATATGTTGCACATGAAAATCAGCAGTTAGTTGCAGATGAAAAAATTGTCGAAGATGAAGTCTGTGAGGGTTTTAAGCCAATCATCAAAAAAGTGCTTGCAGGAGAGTCTGGAGCAGATGTCTTTTATAACGAAAAAACAAAACAAAAATATGCTGTTTCATATTATCCAATCGAACGTACGGAATGGACAGCCATCTGTTATGCTCCATACAACGACTTTTATAATGGTATAACAGATTTGCTTAATGCAATGATTTTAATTACTGCCATAGCACTGATAGTAGCTACGCTCATCGTATTTGCAGTTGTAACCATATCAGTTAAACCTCTTAAAGTTGTTAGTACCGCCATTAACGGCATCGCCTCTGGTGATGCAGATCTTACAAAACGTATCAAAGCAACCTCAAATGATGAAATCGGTAAGGTTGTCGAAGGCTTTAATGCATTCAGTGCTAAACTCCAGACTATCATTGGTGACGTAAAGCACTCAAAGGATGAGCTGCTTGTCGCCGGTGAAGACATGACAGCCATATCTGAGGATACGGCAAGTTCCATTACCGAAATTATCGCAAATATCGAGAGCATGCACCATCAGATTGATGGGCAGACTCAGAGCGTCAGTCAAACGGCTGGTGCGGTTAACGAGATTGCCTCTAACATAGACTCTCTTGAGCGCATGATCGAAACCCAATCAAGTGGTGTCACTCAGGCTTCAGCAGCCGTAGAAGAGATGATTGGTAACATCACGTCGGTCAATGCATCTATGGACAAGATGGCAAAATCATTTAAGGAGTTACTTGCTAATTCCCAGACCGGTTTTACAAAGCAGCAGTCGGTTAATGACTGTGTACAACAGATCGAACAGCAGTCTGCAATGTTGCAGGAAGCAAATGCGGCAATCTCTGCCATTGCATCTCAGACCAATCTGCTTGCCATGAATGCTGCTATCGAGGCTGCTCATGCCGGTGATGCAGGTAAAGGTTTCGCTGTTGTTGCTGATGAAATCCGTAAACTCTCTGAAACATCAACTTCTCAGTCAAAGACAATCGGTAATCAGCTGACAAACATAAAAGACTCTATCAATGCTGTTGTTGCAGCCTCTGAAGAGGCTAGCGTTGCATTTAAGATGGTATCTGGTAAGCTTGAAGAGACGGATACTTTAGTCATGCACATCAAGTCAGCCATGGAAGAGCAGCAGGAAGGATCTCATCAAATCACGGCTGCATTGCACAGCATGAATGACAGTACTACTGAAGTACGTACTGCATCTTCTGAGATGGCAGAAGGCAACAAGATGATTCTTTCAGAAGTTAAGCAGTTGCAGAATGCTACTTTAGCCATGAAGAGCAGTATGGAAGAGATGGCTATTGGAGCCAGAAAGATCAATGATACAGGAGCTGCTCTCAGTGCAGTATCTTCAAAGGTTCAGGGGTCTATCGTTGAAATTGGCACCCAGGTAGACCAGTTTAAGGTATAACTGTATTTAGAGACAGTTTCAGCCCTCGTCTTGGCTATATATTGAAACTGTCTCTACTTTCTTTTACCTGCCAAATCATAAACTTCATTATCAGATCGCACAGAAATAACCAAAATATACATTTCATGTGTTTTTGCATCTTCGATAAGACGATAAACAACTCTAATTCCAATATCTCTAAACTTAATTTTTAATAGTCCTGTCAAATCATTACCACCTTTGTTACCCAAAGGCTTACCATATCCACCCTCATTTTGAGGTTTTGGATTAGCAGATACTTTCACTATTCCTTTCAAAACAATTTTTCGCACAGAACCATCAAGACGAGCTAACTCTTCTTCAGCAAGAGGATGATATCTAATTGCCCAATCCATAAATCACTCCAGATTTACTTCAACATCATCTAAATCTGCATCAGTAAGATTGAATTTTTTCAAAATATCATCATGAGTTGCATAATCTACAGTTTGAGACAGTCGTTTTTGTGCCTCAGCCGCCAAAAGCGCATCTTCATAATCCTCGACCATTTTCTGATAACTTTCAGGACTCAACAGAATACATTCAGGTACATTATTTTTTACAACAATCTTTGTACCAGTTCTTTTTACATCTGAAAAAATCTTAGCAGCCTGCCCCTTGTTAAACTGACTAATAGGAATTATTGAATCAAGAATATTTACCATGTTTAATGCATTCATCTAACGCCTCCTTTTACAATATAAACAACAATATATTTATTGTCAAATTTATTTATGAAAAAATCAATAATCGATACTTATACCAAAATATGAATATAAATATAATATAGGAGACCTCGAAAATACGACGTTTAAAAGCAACTTCTTTTCAAAATCATATTTAGATGGTATAGTCTCTGTCATGACAACACCACTTCTTTCAATAATTACCATTAATTATAACAATGCACAAGGACTACAAAAAACAATGCAGTCTGTATTTGATCTGCATTTTACAGATTATGAATACATAATTATTGATGGAGGCAGTACCGATGACAGCGTTGATGTCATCAAACAATTTCTTGCCAATCCAGAATATGCAAAAAAAATCTCTTTTTGGGTAAGCGAAAAAGACAAAGGTATCTACAACGCCATGAACAAAGGGCTTTCCCATGTGCAAGGAAAACTCGTCAACATGATGAACAGCGGAGACTGCTTCATAGCTGACGCTCTTGATAAACTCCCGATATGGGAAAAAGAACATCCAGGCGCTGTACTTCACGGGGCCATAAGCAAATATAAAGATGGAGTATTTGTCGGTTGCGAGGGTCCATCTTCTCTTACCATAGATACGATTCCTCTCTGTCATCAGGCAACTTTTGTTCCTATTACATTACACAAACAATATGGAACCTATGATGAACAGTACAAAATATACAGCGACTTTGAATTTTGGAATCGTCTCAAAAAGCAGGGAGTTCCATTTACATGGATAAATCAAATTATCTGCAATTTTGATGCATCTGGTGTAAGCAGTGTCGTCAATGATGCCCGTTGGAAAGAAAAAGAAATCATTCAAAAGAACTATGGAACATACGCTGCCCCATCACTTCTCACACTAGGTAAAAGATTTATAAAAAAACTCATAGGTAAATACTAACGAATACTTGATAAACAATCAGGTATACATTATAGTTTGTCAGACCATGCCTGAGATTTCGATTATTGTACCTGTATATAATACAGAAAAATATATAAAAAAGTGTCTTGACTCGATTAAACAGCAAACATTCACTGATTTTGAAGTTATACTTATCGATGATGGATCAACAGACTCTTCTCCACAAATTCTAGACTCATTCTGTAGTACTGACTCTCGATTCAAAGTGTTTCATAATAAAAACCAAGGAGTTACAAAAGTACGTATCGATGGTCTAGCCAAAGCATCTGGAGAATATATTGTCTGGATAGATAGTGATGATTGGGTTGAGCAAAACCATCTTGCCCTACTACATGAAACTATCACAAAAGAACATGCCGATATCTGCGTATGTAATTTTGTAAAAGACAGCAATACCATATCACAGATATATGAAGAAAAACTCGATACTCGACCTACACCCTTACAAAGTCTCATCGAAGCAGGCTCCTGCAGAGGCTGTTTGTGGACAAAAATAGCTAAACGTGCATTGTATCAAAATCAAGATATCTTTCCACCGAAGGGCATTAATTGCTGGGAAGATATCATTATAACGGCAAATCTCTATTACTACTCAACAAAAACAGTACATTCAAAACAGGCAACATATCATGTCAATGACATCAATCAAAATTCGTTAACAAGAGATTGTAGCAGAATCGAACGTAATGAACAAGAGCAAAAAAACGTCATTGCCTATTTTGAAAATACAAAGCGTTTTAAATCATTACAACTGTCACAGCTTAAATATAAAATAAAGTACTACATGTACGTAAATAATCATTTTGCCACACAAAAGACACTTCCTCGTGAGTATTATAAACTATACTCCGATGAACAAAATTATAGCTATTTGCTTCAAATGTTACTGAATGAGCAGGTAATAACACCCATACGCTTTATTGAAGTTTTTTTAATTCTTTCCAATCAAACTCTAATGGCAAAACCATTCCATTATCTTTGTGCAGTGTTTAGAAACTCTATTACAAGAAAATTCACTCATTCTTGACAGACATAACTAAATGTCATACCTTAAACATTATGAAAATTGCAGTTGCAGGTACAGGTTATGTTGGTCTGTCATTGGCTGTTTTACTCGCACAGCATAATGACGTTTATGCAGTTGATATCATCCAATCAAAAGTTGATTTACTCAATAACAAGCAGTCTCCAATAAAAGATGCCGAGATTGAGGACTATTTGGCTCATAAGCCGTTGCATCTTGTTGCAACAACCGATGCAAAAAGTGCTTATACCGATGCTGATTTTGTCATCGTATCAACACCAACAAACTATGATCCCCATAAAAATTATTTTGATACATCATCTGTCGAAGCTGTTCTTAAGCTTGTACAGCAGTATAATCCAAAGACAACTATTGTCATTAAATCGACGATACCAGTAGGATATACCGAATCTGTCGGTAAAAAATATCCCGACTTATCAATCATTTTTGCACCAGAGTTTTTACGCGAAGGTCATGCCTTGTATGATAACCTCTATCCATCACGTATCGTCGTTGGATACGATGCAGCTAACAGTAAGTTGGAAACAGCCGCTCATACCTTTGCACAGTTATTGCAGCAAGGTGCTATAAAGCAAGATATTCCGACTTTGTTTACACAGACAACAGAAGCTGAAGCCATCAAGCTATTTGCAAATACCTATCTTGCCCTCCGCGTCAGTTATTTTAACGAGCTCGACACCTATGCCGAAAGCCGTGGCTTAAACACACAAGCCATCATTAATGGCGTCTGTCTTGATCCTCGTATTGGTGATGGGTATAACAATCCTAGTTTTGGTTATGGTGGCTACTGCTTGCCAAAAGACACAAAGCAATTGTTAGCTAACTACTCTAACGTACCTCAAAACTTGATGTCAGCCATTGTTGACTCTAATAAGACCCGTAAAGAGTATATTGCTCAGCAAATTCTGGCAAAAAAGCCTTCCGTTGTCGGTATCTACCGCCTTACAATGAAAGCAAACAGTGATAACTTTAGACAAAGCTCCATCCAAGATGTCATGAAAATGCTCCGAGGTGAAGGTGTTTCTGTCGTTATCTATGAACCGTCACTAACCGTATCAGAATTTGAAAAGTTTAGTGTTATAAACGATTTTGACAAATTCTGTACCAGTTGCGATGTCATTATTGCCAATCGCTTTGACAATGCATTGGAAGCCTACCGCTCAAAGGTATACACCAGAGACATCTATCAAAGAGACTAACCTCTTTGTAAAACCTCTTTCACTTCTTGTCCAAACAAGTTTTGCATGGCGGCTATATAGCCGTCATTTTTGTTTTGATGTACGTTAGATAGATACAAGCTTGTTTCTTGGGAGTGCTCGGTACATGGTGGTGTAAGGATATTATTCGGGACCCACACTACTTTTGTACCATGGAGCAGCTCCATCCATTTAAGCCAGATATCATCGGCCATAAGACAGGTATCACATAGCATCTGTTTATCAAACACTCGCTGATCAAGACAATGAGGAGGATATAAAACACCTCCGACCCCAGTTGGTACTAATAAATATGACGGCAACAGTTCTTTTTTATATTTATCAAGCCACTGCCCATATGGTCGTACCCTACCATTATTATCCAATGTCATTTTATGTACACGTCTGGCACAGACACAATCAGGATATTGCTGATGCTTTTGCAATAAGGACTCAAGCATTGTCGGAGGATAAAACACATCGTCATCTACGGTGACCACAACAGCATCAGGATATTGCTGCATGGCAAAGTAGTATTTTTTATGAGGCTTTAAATCTTCTACTCCACAACGTATCATAATGCCATAAAGCTGCAAATCCAAAATTGTAGAAGGCACTTCCTCTATCGGGCAATCAAGCCATAAGATGATTGCATCAGGTTTTACCGTTTGAAGGAGTAAGCTTTTGAGACAATAATATATCGACTCAAATCGTGCAGGATAACTCGTAAGCGAAACTATTACCTGTGGAGTACCACTCCGTTGTGAGATTCCATTACACAGCTTAGAACGTATAACAAAACGCCTCACCTGTGCGCAACGAATCATGTAGGGGGTATTCTTTATCTTGTTATATACCTTTTGTAACTTGTGCCCTTCCGATAAAAACTTATGGACTCTTTGTTTTATAGACATTATGACGATCCTTTTATCTCACTGTGCGACAGGAATACCATCGCGATACAAAATCTCGGACATACCACCTTCGTATGTAACAAACCAATAGGTATCACTATCAAACGAGAGGTTTTTGATATCATCGACAGAGTCTACAAAGCAGTAGATTTGCTCGTCTGCAAGGTACGGATAAATACGCTCAAATCCGGCATGAGATGAAATAAAGACCGGTATCGACACGTCTTTAGTATATTGCGGATGAGAACTTGCCGGATCACTAACATCGAGATGTGCAATATAACGAGCATTACAAGGCAACACACGGAATACAATTGTAGCCAGTACACAAAGCTGCACTATCGTAGAAACGATAAAAACCTTTTTATTCTGCACTCCAAAGCAAGGAACAAGACATAATGATAAAATAACAAAAGCAGGTGCTGAATAGCGCAAATTGGGTATAGGCCCAAAATAGTTAACTAACAGCATCCATAACAGACAGATTGGTATCAGTAACAACGGTATACACTGTTTTGATTTTTCCCGCATGCACATAAAGGCTTGTGCTAATCCAACAAGCACAATAACAGATACTGGCATAAAATTGTAACGAACATGATAACGGGTTAATTCTATTGCACGCAGCAACTTTGCTTTTACAGACATTCCATCTGGACTGCCAATAAAACCAATACCATAATCTACATAAAGCAATCGTGCAAAAATGAGAGCTGTCAAAAACATGGTAATAAAATAAAAAGCTGTATCCCCCTCTTTGCGTTTTGCTAATGTCACTAATATAATCAAACCGAGTAGTCCAACATACACCAATGAAAAATACTGACTGAGCAATGTGAGAGCGATAATGATTGCACCGGCTAGAAAATTATGTTTTGTGGTAAACGGAGTCTGATCCTGTATATACCGATACAAACAGACAAACAGATAGGTAAATATGACAAAAGACATTTCCTGCATGACATAGGGACGCATAAACAATGCAAGTCCTATTGACGCTGGATTAAAAAAAGCCAAAAACAAAAGGAGAACAAACTGAATTTTAGATGTCGTCAACAACGACAAAGTTTTGCACATAAAATAGAACGATATGCAAAAAAACAGGAACCCTAATGCACAGCCCCGAAGTATTATCGTATGTAAATCATAGGTACCACTACTCAAAAAACACAAACGAAGTAAAATATAATACAAATCAGGGTGAGGATGATCATCAGTATAGACCCACAAATGCAACACATCAGATATACAATCCCTTATTGAAGAATCATCAAAAAAGACAGTCTGTTTAATTTGTTTACCAGTCATAAACTCATTGGTATCAAAATCTTCACAATGCCAAAAGCCTATTTCATTACGGTTGACGATGCCAATAGTGTAAATTTCATCTTCATGTAGACCAGTTTTGTGCAAAGTCCAATACCAACGAGTTCCTGAAATAATACAGAATACAGCTACAAGTACTGCAAAAAAACGTTTATCAGCGGTATAGAGATTTTTAAAATACCCTAACACAGGGACTTTTTGTCCCTGCTCCATAAATCGTACTCGCGGCAAGAATAAAAAGCCAATACCATATAAAAAAAACAGTATACAATGCGCCATACCATGATTGCGGATACGCTCATGCCACACTTCATGAGTCAATGGCCTGCCAATATACTGTTCACCTAAGGCAATGATATGCTCCCGTACAGAAGAAAGTAATAACAAAAAAAACAAAGCACTGGCAATAAATGACAACACTGCTAATACTATAAAAAGTGTTTTAAATGATTTTTTATCTTGTGGCATGTTTCAAATCCTTATAATTACTCAGATTTCTTTTTAAAGACAAAGAATGTAGAGGTACAAAAATTTACCATCATGGCTACCATAATACCAATACCTTGAGGTATTACTTTATATGGCCATGAATACAGCATAAGCAATACATTTAAAACAGTAAGATTAATTGCAAGCCCTACTACTGATGCAAGTAAAAATTTTGCCCAAAGTATAACTGAAAGCGATCTATTCTGATTTTCAGTTTTAAATGTCCATAGATGATTTATAATATAGTTTTGTGTACCCGCTACTAAAAAACACCCTACACCAACTGCCGTAGGATTAAGATGCAACGTATCTACTAAAATAAAAAATAACAAAAGATTTGTAACTGTACCCAAGCCACCAGTACATGCAAACTTAACGAGCTTCTTAAACACCTTTACGTATTCTCCATACAGCTTTCAAAGCTTCAAAAAAGATACCCTTACTCATCTTTGACTGTCCGTATTTGCGGTCAGGGAACACGATAGGGATTTCTTTTATAGAACAACCAGCCTTACAGGCTTTGTATTTCATCTCAATCTGGAATGAGTATCCTTTTGATATAATCGTATCA
>JAILIC010000118.1 GCA_024695475.1 Treponema sp. | reverse complement strand
GCTTACGATGAGTTGGATAAGCAGCGGATTCCTGCCTGCGAAATGGGCACTGATGACACCCAGCGCCGGGGCGATGGCGGCACCCGCCATAACGGTAAGCAAACTGATGGAGAGAATGGTATACAGCAATCTCTTTTTCATAAAAAAACAAGGTTAAATAACAGTGGAGATTGCAGCTCTACCAAGCTACGAAAAGACTTTTTCGCGGCTGCAAAGGTAGCTTTTTTTTTGAATATTGAGCGTCACAAACGAATATGTCTGATTAAATAATTGTCACAATGGCAAAGACATTCGAAACCAATGCCCTCAAAGGAAAGTCATTTGCAGCAGGCATGAAACGGAGAATCGCCGAACTCGGGAAATACGGCGTCAAAGAAGCAGACCTGACCGTAATGGAACAGGATGCAGACAAAGCAGAAGCACCCCGGCTGTCCATCACTGGACTGTCGGGGTGTAATCATTTCTATAAATACGAATTTAGCGAACAGCGATTATTTTAATGATCTGTGCACGTAGGACTCGATGCAGCTAGGAAGCATTATCGAATAATTCGGGTCATCGATCAAAGTCGAAGTCAAAAGCATATCCGCAGTGGTGCGGTTGGTTGCAAATGCGATATTATAGAGAGCCGCAAGCCTTGTCAGTGCAGAGACATCGTTCTGATGTCCCTGTACGATAAGGTTGTCACAGAAGAATATCAGCATATTTATCTTGCCTTCTGCAATCATAGCTCCTATCTGCTGGTCGCCACCCAGAGGACCTGAAAGCAATTTTGTCACTTTCCCGTCATAGGGTTTGATAATCCTGCCATCTTCTTCTATCTCAAGGTTGGAAATCAGTGTTCCTGTAGTGCCTGTAGCGAAAAGATTATAGGATTCCAGAATTTTATAATTGAATTTTACCCATTGTAAAAGTTCCTGCTTACGACCATCGTGAGCGACCAGAGCAACATTTATCTCTTTCATTTTTTGCTGTTTTTAATCTGTAATGTCTTTTTTGCTGAACTATAGTTCTAGGTAAAGATATACAGAAGTTGTTAAATAATAGTTAATTCCGATCAATCTATGCCGAGATAAATCAAGTTCTGATACGGAAATAAAACTACTGTCGCTTGAGAACTATTTCTACATCAATACTAATATTTCCACGAGGGGTCGTTTCCTTGGTAGAAAGAGACAACTGCATAACATCACCAGTAATGGTGTACTTATATGTCCTCTTTTGGTATTCACGTTGGTAGTCAACGCCATCAACGGTATTACTGTATGTTGTCTCAGGTAAGGTGATTGTAGTCTTGTCAAGAGAGCATTCAAAAGAGCCCTTGTATGTATTGCTGAATAATTCAGTCATTTGCTCATCCACGGAACGGCAAGGTATGATCTCATTGTTTTTGATTGTAAGAATCTCGTTCACGTGGAAAATGTCAACTTCATCATTTCGTTCCCACTCGGAATCTTCTTCTATTCCTTCCTCAAAATAATTAGCTTTCAAAGAAGTTACCAACCAATCACCTTTTAAAGAATCTGAATCAAAATTATCATCCTTGGAACATGCAAAGGCCAGAAAAGCCAGTGACAGCAAAAGAAATTTTTTCATACAAACGTAATTAAATTTAAACGATCAATTTATTTATAGGTTAAAAATATTGTGCAAAAAACAAGCGTTCCTAATAGCGGCGCAAAGTTACAAAATAAAATCCTTGCTCATAAGCATATCATCAGTCTCTTTTGCCAATTGACATTCTCAACTTCCACGTTGAAGGAGCGATGTTATATTTCAGGGTCAGGAAGAAATCCATATAAGATGCTTGAGTAAGTCAAATAGATGCTTGAGTAAGACAAAAATGAGTAGATTTGTGGTATGGAATATCTATCAAAACAACGATACGACGAGATTGTGGCCGAGTTGGACAACATCATCAAAGTGATTTAACCTAAAGTGAAGGACGACCTCGTGGAGGCTCGCGCCCAGGGCGATTTGAGCGAGAATGCCGGATATCGTGCGGCAAGAAGGGCCCAGGGAAAGACGATCAGCCGTATCCGCTTTCTGCAGAAAGT
>JAILIC010000052.1 GCA_024695475.1 Treponema sp. | reverse complement strand
CATTACATAAAGGATATCAGCCAAAAGGGAAAGATATAAATATAGAAATAACAAGTCCTGTTTATAAATTAAAAAACGAAAAAGTACATCTGATATTTACAAAAATTGATAAAGCAAATATAGATTTGTATTATATTATTGAAAATAATAAATTACAAAAGCTCTATGTTTCTGAAGAAAATAGAAAACTTGGGCTGATAGGAGGATACTCATTTTTTTTGTATTTCCAGAAGCCTGTAAAAGCTCGTCAATTAGAGTATATTGAATTTGATATAAGTATAACAGATGAAGAAGGCAATGTGCACAATCATCATCTACATTATGATGTATCAATAAAACCAGTTTTTAAAATTGGCTCTACTCTTTGGGAGTATTGGAGCGGTATTTAGACTGTATTACTTCTAAACACGTCTAAATATTCAATCTAAGACGCTCTGTGGCCAAGGCAGGCATAGCCCTCGGGCACGAGGCGTACCGCAACGGCGTTTACGACGTAAACGTAAATTTAATTTGCGGATACCTTCCAAATGTAATCAAAAATATAAGTATTAGAAAGAGAAATGAAGATAGTGATAATAAGAATATATTTTGTTTTTTCATTCTTTTAATTTCTAAAAATCATCTATCGGCAAAATATAAAGTATAATTCCGATGAAATATGTGGTTATAAATTGCCGATAGAGTTTTAATTAATGTTTACGCCAGTTGTCCTGGAAGTTTAAGCTTTTCCTTAGCAGGAAATTCTGCATCAAAAGCTTCGAAATCTTCAAGGTTTTCTTCAGCAACAAAGTATTGTTTTGGTGTGGCATAAACTCCGGTAATTCCATCTAAGTAGCCTGATTTCAATTCCTTGCACAGGAAGAAATCTGCTTCCATTCCTTCAGGTAATCCGTCGTATTTAATGCCAAATTTTGAAGCAAAATCGAATCCACTTTTGCCGTAGAAATCAATGTTTCCTTCAAAACAAACTGCTCCATATCCTAAAGCCTTGGCTTTCTCCAATGAGTAATCCAGGAGGATTTTACCATAGCCTTTTCTCTTGTATTCGTTTGCAATACAGATTGGACCCATGGTTAGAATCGGGAAAGCAGTTCCGTCATTCTTTGTAATCTGAGCTTTTACAAATACATTCTGTCCGATGATCTTACCGTCAGCTTCCATGACAAATGCAAGTTCAGTAATAAAATCAGGATTTGAACGTAAGTGATGCAGAACATAATGTTCTGTGCAGCCAGGTCTGTAAACATTCCAGAAAGACTCGCGGACGAGACTTTCTACAGTTGAATAATCGCGTTCATTTTCAACGCGGATTGAATAATTGTTCATTGTATTTATCTCCAAATATTTGATTCTTGACCAACTACCGAGAGATGCCGTAAATCACTAACCCAACGACAGGTTCAGCAACTCCCGGCCTTATACAATGCCCAACTGTTTGCTAGATTTTGACATCCAGCCTCCTTAAAATGTATTTGTTTTATTTTAGCACAAATTTTGCATACGTCTAGTCAAGGGACACTTCGTTCTTCGCCCTTGACTCAGCCGTTTGGCGGATTTTCATTTCATTCTAAATCCGTCATCCATTCATCCAGAAACTTCATCTGTTCATCAGTATGGAACCAGTGTTCTCCGCCTTCCATTACAGTAACACTGGCACCAGTTTCCTTTGCAAACTGCTGAATTGTTTCCAGTGACTGGAGATTATCTAGATTTCCATAAAGGATTTCTGTAGGAACTGTCCAGCTGATTTTATTGTTCCGAACATATTGCAGGTATTCCCAGGAAAGATCATCACCAAAATCTACAGGAATGATTTTCTTTTCTTCCAGTTCTGCTTCAGTTGTTCCTGCCCATCCAATCATATTAACAATAAGGCTTTCCATATTCACAATTGGAGAAATGAAATATACTTTTGTAATGAACTTATCAATTCCTGAAACAAGTGAAAAATATGCTCCAAGACTGACAGCAATCAAAGTTATGCTGCTGTATTTTTTTGAGAGTTCACTCACCTGTTCGAAGAATTCATCTTTTGCATCCAATGGAGTATTTGCTTTGTAATCAAATCCATAGATTTCTGTATCAGGAAAGAACTTTTTGTAATGCTCCCCTTCACCTGCATTTCCGCCTTTTCCGTGGATATAAATAACTATATTTTTCATACTTTATTTTCTTTTCTTCTGTTCTCTTTTTGCAAGCTATTTCTCTCGTGCTTCAATCTTTTTCTGTTTTCTGTTCTTGGCTTTCCGTTCTTCAGCATATTCTTTTTGTGCTTTTGAAAAGGCCTTAAAAGATTTTGGTATGTTCCCTGTTCTTTTGCCGGATTCTTTTGCAAGTTTCCTGAATCTGATTTTTGGTTTCCCATCTACAGGTAATAAAGGAATATTTGCAAATTCGTGAATCATCCAATGCAAAAGTTGTGGATTCGATGGTTCTGCTCCAAAAACATATCTTCCTGCATAATTTTGTCTGTCTCTGTTTTGCTCAATTAATGCACACCAGAACTGACCGTCAAAGTATATTGTTGTTATCGTATAATTTTTATCTGTGATTCTCATACATCTTCCTGCAGGCAAAAAGAATAAATATAGTTGCCCTAAATTGAGAAGAATAAACTGTGAACTGAAGTTGTACGCTTGTGGTAACTTTCAGTTAAAAAGCAAGAGACAATTTTTCATGACAGAAAAAATCATCTCTCTCGAAAGATGTATTAATAGTTTTTACAATTCAATTTTATTTTAAAAAGAAAAAACTGGCAATAAACTACAGCTTTGATTGAAGTTGATTGCCAGTTATCAGTGCTATTTTGCTTTTACGTTTACTCTATAAAAGGATTTCTGTTCTTTTTAAAAGTATCCGAAAATTGAATTTACGTTTACATAATTATAGCACAATTTAAATCCATCCTCCACGAATTTTATATGGAGTAATTTCAATATTCCAGGGGATTTGATCTCATAATTTCTTCCACCTTGGGTAGAAGTTTAGAGCAAAGAT
>JAILIC010000039.1 GCA_024695475.1 Treponema sp. | reverse complement strand
AGAAATTCTGGACTATATAATTGAGTTAGAAAAATAAAAAAAGCATAACAAAGGTTCGTAGCCGACAGCGGGTCAAGCCCGCTGCGGTACAACCAATTGTTATGTGGACGCCCGCATTGGGGCGCTTGGAGGAATAAAAATGAAAAAAATTATTTCTATATTTTTACTTACAGTTATTTTTAGTACAGTTTATGCACAGAACAAGGTTGGTGGCAATGTTAATTCAAAAGAACCGATTGCATATGCCGATAAGGATTTCCTTGTAGGCATTTTAGATTACTACACTCTAAAATCTATTCCTGCACCACAGAACTGGCCTAAACTATTGGATAATACTTTTAAGTTTACCTATGTAGCAGGTGAGTGCAGAATGGTACCGTCAGAATTCCTTTTTGACGCAGCGAAAAAACTTAACATACAAAAAGAATTTACTTACGACTGTGAATTTCATGACGGTGTAAAACCTCAGGCAAAAATTGCTGCAATCTTTATTCAGAAAGTTCAGAATGAAGTATATTATAGAGCTTTTTACAAAGCTGAAGATATTATTCCTGATGAAGTAAAAAATGGCAATTTACCTTCATGGATTTATAATACTGACCCGGTAAGCATCTTCCAGAAAATCTATTTTAAAGACGGTACTTCTGTAACAGTGTATCATTCAACATATTCGATGCAGGAAGGTGGCGGTGGTTCCAAACCTTCTTGTTTTACATTTAAAATATTTGGTAATTTCGATATTTTTGACTCAAATCATTTCGCGTTTACAAATTTTGTATTCAGGGATTTAGATATAAAGGTTTATAATTCTACAACTGCTTTTTATAATAAACCAAATAAACATTTTAATCTTATCGCTGAATTTGATTTTGGAAATTATCACAGTTTGTATCTAGATGGAAATAGTGTCTATGATTATTATTTCCGATGTACTGGTGATCCTCTTATTGAAAAAGATTATTCCCGTTATTCACTAATAAATATGTTTGATAACAATCCAGAAACATCATTTGTGGAAGATTTAGTTGATGATAATATAAATCTGAAATTTGGTTTGCATTTAAGTGATACAAATATAAACAAAGTCAAAATTATTAATGGTTATGCTCAAACTGAGAACTTATATTTCAAAAATAACAGAATAAAAACTTTATCAATTAAAAATGGCAATAATGCTATAAGTGTGGAGTTAAAAGAAACTCTTCAACCTCAAGTGTTTGATGTGGATTTTTTTTCAAGAGGTTTTAGCGTTAAAACAACTGAACTATACAAAGGTACAAAATACAATGACACCTGTATTGCCGAGTTCGACATTCTTACAGACGAAGGTTGGCTTATTGGGGATTAGTTAAAAAACAAATAGTACCTAAACGCACGGAGCAAAACATGGAGAAAATGCTGAAAAGAAACATAGCAAAAAATATTTTTATTTTGGTTTTCATTTATTTGCTTTATTTGGTAATTGAAAACTTCGGTGACATACAATTTCAGCACTGGGGGAGACTTCTCCAGCTGGCTTTGCTGACTGTTTTTTCCTTTGTGTACAAGGGTAACTCGAAAAAAGTGCGGGTATTGTTTGGCCTGTATGTGCTGCTGGATTTTATCAGCGGCTTTTCATATTTTATACGCATAAATGCAGTAGAAAATATCTTTCTTGTCTTTCCTTCAAGCGGGTGGATGTTCTCCATCATTTTCATATTGAAGTATCTGCAATGGCATTTGTTCAAGGACGTGGCTGCTACGGCTTTGCTTTGGCTTGGATATATTTTTGAGTATCTGTCACTTTACACAACCGAACCTGAAGAAAAGACCAAAGCAACTCAGAAAAAAATTACGCTTTCTTCGGTAATCGCGGGAATAAATGTCCTGATTTTTATTTGGACGGTCTTTGTGATTTTTAACAATCATTGGATTGATATGGCAATACCGGCAATTGGCTCAAGTCTTTCATACAACCAGCTGTATGTAGTTATGATTTTTTACTATCTTACCAGTTTTGGCCAGTGGGCAATTATTCTTGCAATAATTGGTTTGGTTGCAGAGAAAATCTCAAAGAAAAAGAATTATTTCGGAAGAATCGTGAACAAAACCTTTCTGATTTTTTATCTGCTGATGATTGTCGGAGATGTTATCATCTGTGAGTCTTGGGGTCCCCATTATTAAAAAGATTCGCTTTTTTTCTGACATCTGCCTGACCTGCTGCAGGTCGGTGCTTTATCAGAAAGTGTAGAAGTGGCTGTACGTGACTTTTGTCAATCGGATAATTAAAAAAACTTTTCATAAATTGCAATAACAACTTATTTGTATTATGTTTGTACTACAAATTGAAAAACTAAGAAACGAAGAATTGGAAAATAGGTGATTTCATTACAGGAGCACGAAGAAAAAATGAAAAAAATAGTTTTATTTTTGGAAATAGTAATGGTATTTCTCTGTGTTGCTTATAGTAATACGAATAAAGAAAGCCAAAAAGAGTACACGCTGACAGCAAAGACCTATTTTCGTGACACTGAAGCCGAATTTATGGGTAGGGCAATGCATTTTTCATATCAGGAGTATTCTGGTTTTAAGAATCCTGTACTGACACATGATGCGGTCGGATTTTTACGGAAAAATGTATGGAATTCACTTAGATTCGTAAATATAAGTTCAAAGCTGATTACGGAAGCTGAAATATATTTTAGAGTAAGCGGTAATAGCGAGGGCAAAAAATTACAGGTAACCTTTGATGATTTTGATTTTGTTCCTGGAAGTAACTGCACAGTCGTGCTTAAGGATTCTTTCCTTATGGACGATGAGTTTAGACTCGACAAAATCACATTCCGCTACGATGATGCTTCCGAGCAAACAGTTAGTGCAGGCGACTTACGTAAGGACTGGATTCTTTCCCCGCTGGATTTGACAGGCTCTGGTCTTTTCTTTATCACTGACTCTGGAACTGGGACATATTACTTTACCGTAAAAACGTATTCCCCTGATTCAGAATTCACAGGTTCTTATAAAATAACCGGTACAAAGAAAAACGATGAAAAAATTACGATAGAGGGAAGTATTCGTTATTGTTCAGAGGAAGATGTTTTTTCAGCCAATGTTTGGGAAGAACTTGCACTTGAGCAATTATGTGACTTGAAAAAACTTGAGATTGAGTTTTCCGCTAACGGAAAGACAGTGACTAAAGAAGTTACGGATTCTTTACAATTGGATAAAATTACAATGTGGATTTCCGCATTCTGCTATTATGGATATAGATAAAATCCCAGAAGCTCCTAAACTGAAAACCAAAAATTTTGATTAGATAGCCACATTGAAAAACGCTGATATCGAGGTAAAGAATTATTTGGGTATCATAAAGATTTAGTTCCTCATTGCAAGGGTTGTTTTGATGTGGTATTCTGTTCCTCATGAGTAAGGAAAATAATATATACGAATTATCATATACACTGCGTCGTGAGTTACAAAAAAAAGTTTTTTCAGTTATCAGTCTTTTTTTGGTAGTTATTGCTTTTTTTACTTTGTTTTTACGTTTTGTATTATTTCCTGTACGGCAAAATACGGTATCAATGACACCTGAAATTGCTCCAAATGGTTGGATTATGGTAACACCTTTGTTAAAGACTCCAAATAGAGGTGATGTAGTACTCCTTAAGCCCTCTCATGTTGAAAAACACCCATCATGGATTCGTATAGCAAATAACGTTGTTGCATTTTTTACCGCACAGCAGATCTTTCCATTTACAAAAGATGAACATATGGGAGATTCGTATGAATTACGACGCGTAGTCGCGGTTCCTGGTGATACCTTGTATATAACGGGCTATGTCCTCTTTATAAAACCAAAAGGAGCATCGGACTATTTAACTGAATTTGAACACACGACAACTCCGTATAAGGTAAATATTGCAACTTCTCCAGAGCGTTGGGATGGTACGTTAGGTGCGCAGGCAAATTACCAGCAGATTACACTAAAAGAAGATGAGTATTTTGTTATGGCTGATAACCGTAATGCTTGCATTGATTCACGTATGTGGGGCCCTGTACCAGCTTCTCGCATAAAGGGCAAGGCTTTAATGCAGTATTTTCCATTTAATAAATTCCATCTATTCTAACCTCTTTAGAATATTCCGTTTTATATGGATTGCTCATTATACATTCATATCCCCTTTTGTAAGTCTAAATGTGATTATTGCGATTTTTTTAGTGTCCCTACGGGGAACGTCCCTGATGCTTATGTTGCAGCTGTATTGAAAGAAATAGCTTATTATAAACGATGCTATCATATCGATAAGTGGAATACGATTTACATTGGTGGGGGAACTCCCAGCTTATTATCACTTGATCAGATACAAAAATTGCTTCATGAGGTATATGCTCCTGATATCACCATGGAAATGAATCCTGATGATATTACAGAAGATCTTTTGAAAGTTGCTCGTGACTCTGGTGTGACTCGGCTTTCGGTCGGTATTCAGGCTTTATCTGACAGTGCCTTGCAGACGGTACATCGCCGATGTTCACGACAGACCTCACTTGCCGGTTTACGTCATATCAAAACAACGTGGAGCGGTGAGTTTTCAGCGGATATGATATCAGGGTTGCCGTTACAGACTAACGATGTATTTTTACAAGGATTGCAGGAATTGGCTTCTTTTGAGCCTCATCATATTTCGTTGTATTCGCTCATGCTTGAAGATGAAACACCTTTAGGAAAAGCTGTAGCGCATAATGCCATTGTGTATGATTACGAAACCTCAGATGAGCAATGGTTGGCAGGACGTGATTTTTTACAGAGTAATGGTTGGTCCCAGTATGAAGTTTCTAATTTTGCAAAACCTGGATATGAAAGTCGGCATAATATGGTCTACTGGCAGTTGCAAAATTATATAGGTGTCGGTTCCGGTGCAACCGGTACGATATATGATGTAGCTGCAGATGCTGGACTTCGTTGGACAAATACTACTTCTTTAGATACGTATACTTCGTTTTGGATAGAACATTCCCCTATGACTGCTGATGGACGACTGCCTGATACTATACAGGAAAGGGAATCTCTCTCCTCTGATATACAAGAATTTGAGTTTTTTATGATGGGACTTCGTACTATTAGAGGTGTCTCAGATAAAGAGTACACGAGACGATTTAAAAAGGATATTACTTCGGTACTTGGAGCGAGTACTGGTGGCTTGTTTGACCGATGGGTACATGAGGGCAGGGCAACAATCTTTGAAGATAGTTCAGACGAAAAACGCTATGCACTTACTCCTGACGGATTGCTGTTTTTAAATACCTTTCTTGAAGAGTTATTATAACTATGCTTCTTTATCTTGGCAGTCTTGATTACTGATTGGTATGGTAATCGTAAAGGCTGTGCCTTGATGTGGTGCAGAGTTAACGGTAATAGTCCAGCCATGAGTGTCGATGATATTTTTTACTACAGCGAGCCCTATACCCATTCCTTGTTCCCTGCGGGAGCTGGAACCACGATAAAACATCTCAAAGATGTGTTTTAAGTCTTCCGGTTCAATACCGACGCCATCATCTTGGATTGTTATGATTACGTTTGATTCCTGTTGTATTGCAGAGATTGTAATGATGCTGTTTTCACCTGAATAGCGGATTGCATTTGTAAACAGATTTTCCATTGCCCGCTGGAATAAAAGCGAATCAAAAGGAGTCCTTGCTGTGTCTTGTATATCGATATTGGTGTGGACGCTGTGCTTGAAAATGTCACCTGTCATTTCTGCACTTTTCATAAATTCAATGATAGCAGGCTTTAGCGGTTTGCAGGTAAGTTTACTTCGCCAGTCGTGACTATTGAGCTTTTCAAAATTGATGAGGGTATCAATCATGCCTTCGAGTTGATTGGTTTTTGATTCTATAATCTCGACTGCATTATGTATGGATTCTGGATCGGAAGCGATACCATCGGAAATTGCTTCTGTATATCCCTTTATGACAGCTACAGGTGTACGAAGATCATGACTGATGCCCATGATAAAGCGGCTTCTGCGTTCTCTGTCTTCCTTAAGAGATTCCCTCATTTTTTCAAGATTTTCAGTAAGCGTGGTGATTTCGTTGCTGTCTCTATGTGGTGTAATTTGTAATTTTGTATCTAAATCGCCTTCAGCTATGCGTTTTGTACGGTTTTCAAGCATTGTAATTGAACGTGAAATGGTGGTTGATATTTGGACAACGATAAAAATGCAAAAAAACTCAAAGGCAGCGAAGAGAATTAATGCTGGTATAATGAGTTTATAGAAAAAATGTTGCTTTTTGCCGGTGTCTCGTGATGCACGGATGATAATAGTAAGTACAACGCTTGGGTCTGTTGTTGGTAATGGGGCAAACTGGTAAAAGTATTTGTCAGAAGAATTGAGTAAATTATAAAATACATCAATTGAACAGGGGCCTTTTTTAAGTTCAGGAATGGTGGATAACAATACGGCGTTGTCATTGAGTATAATAGCAATCTTTACACCTGGAGGTGAGTGACGTAAATCTTGATAGAGTAGATCCCATTCTTCAGCTGTAAGGGGATAGGACGTGTTTTCTTTTAATTCTTTGAATGCTTTGATAAAAAGGCGTTCTGGAGAGGTGATATACATATATGTAGGAATAGCAATCATAAAGATGATTGGAATTGCAATGATACCGAGTATAAATAATCTAAATTGCGTTTTTATCTTCATGAATGAGATCCTTTTTTATGATAAAGCACCTTCTGTTACACATCAAAGCGATAGCCCATACCAAAAACGGTTTTGATAAATTCTGGATTTGCAGGATCTTTTTCTATTTTTTTTCGCAGACGCTGTATATATACGGCTACCGCAGTTAAGTCTCCATATTGTACTTTCCATACATTGTTGTAAATATTTTCGGGAGATAGTTGTTCTCCTGCATGTTTTACGAGATATTCTAGTACTTCGTATTCTTTTGTGGAAAGTGGAATTTTTACCGTTCCTTTTTTTAATACACAGCTATTGAGCAGTAGTGTATAGTCTCCAAATTTAAGGGTTTCTTCGACTGCTGCTTCAGTTTCTGCATGGCGGCGAAGATTGGCCTGAATACGGGCTACCAATACACGGGGAGAAAAAGGTTTTGTGACAAATTCGTCTGCACCAATTCCGAGGCCTTTGATAATATCTTCATCGGCGTCTCGTGCTGAAACGATGATTACGGGAATGGTAGGCTTGTACTCTTTTCTAAAAACTTTTAAAAAGTCAAATCCACTCATGCCTGGTAGGTTGAGATCAAGAACGATGAGGTCTGGTAGTGTGGATTTTAAAAAGGTAAGTCCGTCTTCTGCAGTACTGACTGTTGTTGCAATCATATCTTCTTTTTTGAGATAGAGAGAAACAAGTTCTGCCATTTCGGGAACATCTTCAATTATAAGAATATGTGGACTCATATAGTGATCCTCTTTTATTTACATGCATTGAATTCTGTAAAAGATTATAAAGTACTTACTAAAAAAATACAGCAAAAGTGATTAAAATGTCACTATAATAACGAAATATTATCATACAGCAATACGATGAAAATATGTCTTGCGGTGGGATAGTTAAAAATAGATATATCTTAGTATAAACTTCCTTTGATTAATTTCCGATACTTGAAGAGG
>JAILIC010000146.1 GCA_024695475.1 Treponema sp. | reverse complement strand
TATATGTTTTATACATTGAGTTATTGCTTGTTTCCAAAGTTTTTCTTCACAATCAGTTTTGTCAGTAGAAAATTGTATGGTATTATAAATCCCGTTTATGATGTCTGCTATGGTATCAAATAAGTAAGCTGACATAGTATTAACAAGACTATCTTTATTTTCAAAATGGCGGAATATAGCGGTTTTACTGATACCAGCAGCTACAGCAACTTCATTTAATGAAATATCCTTAAAACGAAAATCATTAAATAGAGAAAAGGCTGCATCTATAATACGTTCTTTAGTTGGTTTTTTTGTACCGTAATACAGCATTAGATTCCTCCATTTTAAAAATTTCATTTGTTACCGAACAGTCGGTAACGTTACCGAACAGTCGGTAACAAATATAGCAACTTACTATTGCAATGTCAATAAATATTAAAAGAAAATTTAAAAAAAGAGAAAAGGTGACAGCAGTAGGTATAGCGAGGTTATTTTAGATCATCTGCTGGAATAAGCATGAATTGACTGCCATTTTGAATATAATCAATAAGATTAATATGGTTTGTTTCTACCGTACCAATGACATTTACACGTGCATCTGCAGAAAGTGAGCTTCTAATAAGTTGAATTTCTCCACTGTAGCGGTTGTAGTTTTTATTATCGATAGTAATACTGCCTCGTGTACGCTCGATACAGTGCTCGGGTTCAACAATTGGAGCAAAACAAGAATACTCTCTTGACTCGGCAAATCGGACGAGGCGTTTTGGAGAGTCTATACGACAGGTAAAAGTTTGTTGATACAGGCTATGGTACTGGGGGGACAATATACAGGGTATAAGGAGAATTCCATGCCGGCAAAATTGATTGATTATAGTGTATTCAGCTTTTGAAACGCTTCCATCTCCGAGAAAGATTCCGTTGATTTTATATGTTACGGCAAGATCGACATACGCTACTGATGGGAGAACGTTCCGATGACACTCTAGTGTTGGAAGATGTTCATAGATGGGACCTCTTAGCAGTAAGTTTCCAGGAATAAAAGCGAGCACTTTTACTCCCATCTCTTGTAACTTTTTTGTACTGGTATAGAGGTAATCGCTGTCGAGACCAGTTTCTGGACGAGGATAAAAATTATGCATTGCCATAACATGTGGACAGGACGTGATAATGGTATGTCCCATTTCAGCCGAAAGAGTAGACGCATTCAAAACTATAGGCATGGTTTGTCCGATATCTATGATTTGTTCATTAGTAAATCCATAATCGAGACGAACTGCCCAAAGGTGTAGTTTATCAGCTAACGCTTTGATTGACTGTATTTTAAATATGGCAAGTGTAACAGGAGAGATATCTGCAATGATACGATATTGTTTTACAGAAAGCCAATGACAAATGTCTTCAATTTTTTGACAATATGTATCATCTATTTCTTCTTTAATATGAAGCGAGAGGAACGAGGGAGCTTCACTTCCAGCATGTTCCTCAAGCAGTTCTTTTTGTTTATCAAAAGTAGATAGATAGACTGAAAAACAAAGTGTATTAAGCGTTTGCAACATCGTTGTCTTTAATACCAACTGATGTGATAATAAAGCCCATAATATAAGCTACTATGAGACCTATAAAGTAATGGAGCATCATGGTAGGTGTACGCATAAGTGGAATAGCAACAAGACCTGATGGACCCCATGCAATTGCCATTACATGCATAAGCATGACAAAGGCACCGCCAAAACCAGCTCCGAGACCCGCAGTAATAAATGGCTTGCCCATTGGCAATGTAACACCATAAATAAGTGGCTCTCCAACACCAAGAAGTCCAGCCGGTAATGCGCCAAGAATTGTTTTTTGCATACGAACATTATGTATGCGTTTTGCTTTTATATAGATTGCTAAAGCTGCTCCCACTTGTCCAGCTCCTGCCATTGCGAGTACAGGAAATAATGTGACACCACCAAGAGATTCGAGCTGAATTGCATAAATAGGAATTAATCCATGGTGTAGTCCAAGCAGTACCATAGGTAAAAACAGTGCAGAAAGCACATATCCTGAAATTACGCTAATAACTGCGTTTTGTGAGTAGATGAGCAGGCTTAGCACTTTTACAAGAATATCTGATAAAAAGCCAGTTACAGGCATGAGGATAAAGACATAGGTAATGCCGACAATCAAAATTGATAGGAGTGGTGTCACAATAAGGTCAAGAACATCAGGAATTCGTTTTCGAATATTTTGTTCTATTTTTGCAAGAATCCAAACACCAATGATAACACCAATGATACCACCTTTTCCTGTGGTCAAAATGGAATTGAGAGGTACATCGACATTATATAAACCTAGTTGTTTTGATATATTGATAATTTGAGCCCCTATAGAGGCTCCTCCTATCATACCTCCCAGAGCAGGTGTCGCACCAAATTGATGAGCTGCATTAATACCCGTGTATATAGCAAAGTAACCAAGGAAAGCTCCTCCAAACAGAGAAAAGAGATTCTTCAGAATAAGAAGAAAGCCTGTTGCATTGGGGTATACTTGACCGAGTAAGCTTGCTAATCCGTTAAATAAGCCTGCTGCTATGATTGCAGGAATCATCGGAATAAAGATATTGGCAATGGTACGCAGTCCTTGTTTTAAAATATTGTCTTTTTGTCCTGCTTTTATAAATGCCTTGTTTTGTTCCCAGTTTTGCTCTGTTGAAAGCCCAGTTTTATTAATCCCTGCTGTAGTTTGAAACGCTTCACAGACTTTTTTAGCTTTGCCTGGTCCAAGAATTATTTGTAGAGGATTATCTTCCATGACGCCTAAAATACCTTCTGTTTCTTTAAGGCTTTTACAATCCGCTTTTGTTATATCTTTTAGCTGTATGCGTAATCTTGTCATACAGTTTTCGGCGGTAATGATATTGTCTTTACCTCCTACACTAGTAACAATTTTTTCTGCGAGTTCTTCATGTGTCATGATTTTTCCCCTCCATTCCATATATAACTGTTAGTGTATCGGATATTTATGTAATTGCGACTCGGATTTTTCCGTTGGCTTTATCCAGTTTTATGGCTGCTTCTTGTGCATTGCAATTAAGTAGAATCATAACTATTGCCAATTTTACACTTCCATTTGCAGCGGTAAGTACTTCTTTGGCTTTTTCAGAAGTACAGTTTGTTGCTTCAATAATGATATTTTCAGCACGAGAGTGTAGTTTTTCATTAGTTTGCATCAAATCAACCATTAAATTTTGGTAGACTTTTCCAATGCCAATCATACTACCAGTGGAAATCATGTTTAAAATCATTTTTTGGGCAGTTCCAGCTTTGAGTCGGGTAGATCCTGTAAGTACTTCGGGACCGACTAAAGGCTCGATGGCGAGTTGGGCTTCAAGACCAATGAGAGAGTTTTCGGTACATGCTATTGCTATTGTCTTGCAACCAAAACTTGTTGCAAAGCGTAATCCATGTATGACATAGGGTGTACGCCCACTTGCAGCTAATCCAATGATAAGGTCCTTTTTTGAAATAGAAATAGCTTTTAAATCTTCTATGGCAAGTGTTGTGCTGTCTTCTGCACCTTCTACAGCTTTTATAAATGCTTTATGCCCACCAGCTATAAGACCTATAACACGGTCTGGATCAACTCCAAAGGTGGGAGGACATTCTACAGCGTCAAGTAAGCCAAGCCTGCCACTTGTTCCGGCTCCTATATAGATGATACGCCCATTGTTCTTTAGAGTCTCTGTCCCCCAGGAGATTGCCGTTGCAATTTGAGGTAAAACGAGAGCAATTGCCTGTGCTATTCTGTAATCTTCTGTATTCATGGCAGTTGCGATTTCTAACGGAGTCATTTTGTCGAGGGACATTGTATGAGGATTTCGTTTTTCCGTTGATAGCTTTGAAAGGTCTACCATTATACTGTTGTTCTCACTTTTTTATTGATTAAGTAAAGCGTAAGAGAGGAATCATGATTTGTCAAGAAAATAATGTAATAGAATATTTTATATAATTTATACTTGACAGCTGCTATGGGTGGTAGTATTTTTAAAAAATGGTTAAGGATTTTTACTGTAAACGACAGGCAAAACCTATCCTCCAATTTTAATGTAATGGGAGATATGGTTTTGCCTTTTTTTATGCATGACTTTGAGGAAGGCTATTTGTATGACATTAAAAAAAGCAAAAAATGAGGAGATTAATGCTCCAGTTTCAGGGGTATATATTGCATTGGAGCATGTTGATGATCAGGCATTTTGTAGCGGAGTACTTGGTAAAGGAGGCGCTATAAATCCGTATGAAGGTACCATTTATGCTCCCTGTGATGGCATGATCTCTGTTATGGCCGATACTCATCATGCTGTGGGGATAACTTCAAAAGCTGGAGTAGATATCCTTATTCATGTAGGTATGAATACCGTAGACCTGAAAGGTACCTATTTTACCGCATTAGTAGAAGAGGGACAAAAAGTAAAAAGGGGAGATCCTTTGCTGCAGTTTGATGCTGATGGAATAAAAGAGGCAGGCTATTCTATCATAACGCCTATCGTTATAAGCAATGTGGATGAGTTTGGTGAACTACAAATACATTTTGAGGAAGGAATGGAAGTTCATACAGATCAGTCTCTATTTACGCTAAAACGAGAATAAATTTTCTAAAGAGGGGCAAAATGAAAATTGTTAAGATTTTGAATAGTAATGCGGTAGTTTGTATCGAAGCTGACAATAGCATGGAAAAAATTGCCGTGGGGCAAAATATTGGTCTTAACCAAAAGATTGGAGATTCTGTTGATCAGACAAAAATGCAAAGAGTTTTTGAACTGAGTAATTTAGAGGCCAGTATAGAGTTTCAAAACTTTATTCAAGAAGTCCCTGCTGAAGATATTTTACTTGCTGATAAAGTAATTACTTATGCGAAGAGTCATTTTTCAAGATTTATAGATGATACTATCTATATGTCACTTACAGATCACCTCAGTGGATCATTAGAGCGAGCTAGAAATCATATTATGATACCTAATCCGCTTGTTCCTGAAATGAAAAGCTTTTATCCAGAAGAATTCAAGATAAGCTTAGAAATGCTGGAGATTATACAAAAAGAGACCTCTATTGACTTTCCTCAAGATGAGGCTGCTTTTATTGCAATGCATATTGTATCAGCAGAGCTTGGAATCAAGGTTTCTCATTTTTCAGATATTATAGCTTTTATTGCAGATATTGTAGAAAGTGTAAAATGTTATTTGGCAAAGCCTGTTGATGAGACATTTATAGGATGGCAAAAATTTATCATACACCTGTCATTTTTAGCTCAAAGAATAATATCCTCAAGCGGTTTTATTGATAGAGAAAGTATATTGTCGCAAGGTTTTGATAATGGAAATCCTGAAGCTGAAGAATGTGTTAATGCTCTTATCAATTATATGCGTGAACAATATGACTATGAAGTAACTCAGGACGAGCGTACTTGCTTGCTAATACATATGAATTTTTTGCAAAACGAGTTTGGTATAAATAGACCGTAGCGTGGAGCGTTTATTTATGAGAAAGTTTGAGTATGTAATAAAAAACGATGCAGGAATTCATGCACGTCCTGCTGGTGAGTTAGTAAAAACTTCTTCGACATTTAAAAGTAAGATTACTCTGCAATGTAATGGCAAAGAAGCTGATTGTAAAAAATTGTTTTCGATACTTAAAATGGGAATCAAAAAAGGAGATCTCATTACGCTTATTTTTGACGGAGAAGATGAAGAAGAAGCTTTTACAACGATTACTGCACAAATTGGAGCACAATAGTAATGACTGAATATATTGGAATTCCTATATCTGAAGGAATTACTCTAGGTTCTGTCTTTTTTATGGCAAATACGGAAGCCTCGCCTGTTGCCTCTCATATTGATGACATCGAAAAAGAAATTCACAAATTAAATAGCAGTCTTGATGCCGCCGCAGGCGAGTTAAATGAATTGTATGAAAAAGCACTCGAATCTGAAGGAGAAAGTGTTGCAGATATCTTTATGATTCATTGTATGATGTTGCAGGATGATGATTTTAGAACTCGTATGGTAGAGCTCATTGTCAAAGAAAGATGTTCTGCACAGGTGGCTGTCTTGCAGGCTGCTCAAGAATTTTCGCAAGATCTTGCCGAATCCGGCAGTAACTATATAGCAGACCGTGGTGTCGATATTTCAGATGTCGCACAACGTGTTTTACGACATTTAAATGGTAATCAAAGTGTAAAACAACCTTCCCCGGATAAAAAAATAATTCTTGTTGCTAATGAAATTACTCCCAGCATGACTTTTTTATTTGACCGCTCACAGCTTTTGGGACTTGTTTGTTCACGAGGCAGTTCCACAAATCATACCTCTATACTTGCCCGTTCTTTAGGAATTCCGGCGGTGATTACTCCAGGAATAACATATACAGAAGATGACATACAGGGAAAGTTATGCATTGTTAATGGCTCTACAGGAGCAGTTTGTTTTGACCCTGATATAGATAAAGTACAAAACGCAGAAAAAGAGATATTCTTTTTTAAGAAAAGGCAGAAAGATTTACGACGTCTTATACACTTACCTGCGATTACAAAAAGTGGTACTAAAGTACTTTTGTATGCTAATGCAGGTTCGTTAAAGGATGTTGATGAGGCTCTGGCACTAGGTGCAGAAGGCATTGGATTATTCCGTAGTGAATTTCTGTATATGGGGCGAAATACGTTGCCGTCAGAAGATGAATTAGCAGATGTATATACGAAGGCTGTAAAAAAGCTGGATGGTAAACCGCTTGTTATTCGTACATTGGATATTGGAGCTGATAAACAGACAGATTGTATTCCGTTAGAGCATGAAGAAAATCCAGCTCTTGGTATTAGAGGTTTGAGATTGTGTTTTGAGCGTCAAGATCTATTTGATGTTCAGTTGAAGGCTATTCTGCGAGCGGCAAAAGCAGGACCTGTAAGTATTATGTTTCCTATGGTATGTTCTGTTTCAGAAATACGTCGAGCAAAGGCTAGTGTACTTGCTGCTTCTGCTGATTTAGAAAAACAGGATGTTCCACACTCAAATCGTGTAGACATTGGCATTATGATAGAAACGCCTGCCGCAGCAATTATCAGCGATCTACTTGCAAAAGAAGTGTCTTTTTTTAGTATAGGTACTAATGACCTTATTCAATTTACGCTTGCTGTTGATAGGCAAAATCAAGCTGCAACAGCATATTGTGATACACATCATGAAAGTATTTTACGTTTGATAGAGATGGTTATACGCAATGCACATGCTGCTGGAGTTACCTGCAGTATTTGTGGAGAATTGGGAGCCGATTTATCTCTTACTGAACGTCTTGTACAATCTGGTATTGATAAGTTATCACTTGTTCCTAATCGCTTGTTACCAATAAAACAAAAAATACGGGAGTTAGAGTAATGGCAGTAACTTGGACTCTGGAAGACTGTGTGGCGTTAGTAAATGCTTGTGGAGAGCGTACAAATATTGTGGAAATCACAAGCTGTTTTACTCGACTTCGTATTCAGGTGAAAAATAAAAGTTGTGTAAACGAGGATGTGTTACAACATTTGCCTGGGGTAAAAATGGTTATGAATCGTAGTGGCAATGAAGTACACCTAGTCATTGGTATAGAAGTAAATAAAATATGCAGACAATGTCAGGCTGTCCTAACATAAATGATTGTACGCGCCCAGGGGGGGTCTGGGTACGCTGTGTGTGTGATGCTGGGTAAGCGATGTGTGTGACCCTGGGCGTGACCTGCCCAAGGGGTCTGGGCGTAAAATGGATCGGATAAATTGACTAGAAGGTGTTCATCCTAAGGGATTATTCTTTTTTAGCCATTTTATCAGCATCAATAGCACCCGCTGTAACGTAGTTTTTTAAGAGCACTGTGGCAACTTTTGGATTAGTAATAACAGCTGGACCACCAACACATCCACCTTCACATGCCATAACTTCTACAAGATTTGCACAGTTTGGAGGAGTAGGCATTGCACCGCTATTGATTTTACCATAGGTGGCAAGCTGTGCCATTCCTGCTTTGTTTAATCCGTTGATAACTCCAGGACGAAGTATAGAAGGATCTGGAAGTCGGACTTTAATTGATTCCGCTACACCACCAGATACTGCAAAATTACGTCCACTGGCTGTAGGTATAATTGAATCAGGCTCTGGCTCAAGAGATGCGACTTCAATATTTTTTGCCATAAGTAATGCACCAATATCCTGTATGGAAAGGACGTAGTCTACAAGGTCATCATTTGCACCTTCATATCGTTTTGCAACACAAGGACCTATAAAAACAGTAATACAATCAGGATCTGCCTTTTTTGCAATTTCTGCCGTATAGTGCATCGGAGTTCTTGTCTCAGAAACACATTCATTGAGAGATGGTACATGTACGCGTACAGCTCTGACGTATGCAGGACAACAAGATGTTGTCATCAGCTTATCGCCTCGTTCCATGCGTTCTTGGAATTCTTTAGATTCATTATCAGCACAGACATCAGCTCCTATGGCTACTTCCCATACACGGCTAAATCCAGCTTGTTTAAGAGCTGATTCGAGTTGGCCTGGTTTAGCACGAAACTGTGCTGCGATGGCAGGTGCATACATAGCGACAACTTTTTTGCCATTAAGTATATGAGCAAATACATCAACAAGTTGGCTCTTTGTCATAATTGCCCCAAAAGGACAATTTCGCATACAGTTTCCGCAGAAAATGCATTTATCGTAATCGATACGTTCTTTTCCTTGTTCATCTTTAGTGATGGCACCTACAGGACAAGCTTCTTCACAAGGAACAGGAATTTTGATGATGGCATGGTACGGACAATTTTGCATACACATACCGCAGTTAATACATTTTGTTGCATCGATAGTTGCTTGTTTACCAACAGTGATAGCTTTTTTAGGGCAGTTCATCATACAAGGTCTGGCAAGACAGCCTTGGCAAGCATTGGTAACCAGATAGTGAGATGTAACACAGGCATTACAAGCTTCATGCAAAAACGTAAGAATAGGCATAGAAGGTTTTTCGCGAGCAAGAGCTTCTTTTGCATATAAGGCAAGAGGCTTTTCATCATCATATTCTTCTAGTGAAAAACCGAGCTGTGCTATAGTACGCTGTCGCAATAATTCTCTGTCGTGAAATATACAACATGTTTTTGGTGTTGCATCACGAGGTACCATCTTGCGTGGTATGAAATGAACATCATTTTCCAGAGACTTGTTCATCATTGCTTTAATGATTTGAACAAGAATCTCATTTTTTTTGTGTGAAACATCATTATTTATATTAAGCATCTGTGTGTATACCTGCTATTTCATAAATTTTATTTAGAACGGTCATGACATTTGCTTCTGGGATAAGTTCCCCATTTATTTTTACAAATGGAGGACGTCCCGCAGAGTTGTTTTTACATTCCTCCATACAATTAGCACCTTCAATTTCTATATCGACAACATCATTGAGAGAGTCGGGGATATGATCAGGAAGCAACATAATTTCGGATGCACCCATGACAAAGCATGCTGTACCAGCACAAATTTCTACTTTAATTTTGGTTTTCATATCGTTCTCCATTGTACTATATCAAATTTATATTATTTAGGATAGTTACATTATATATAGCGAATATGTATTTCTTTAAGATATCTGTCCTGTAAAAGTGAGGCCATACGTTTTATTATATTGCGTCGAATTTCAAGACTTTCAGGTAATGCAGGATCTTGGTGTGCTTCATTTATTTTGGTACCGACAACAAAGTAAATACGATCAGAATTCATAAGTATATCGGTCATACGAGTGGCGGCATTATCATCAGTAAAAAGAGCAAAGGTCCCCGTTTCAAGCATGTCTGTAACAGCATTGAGTGTTATGATGCCTTCTGTTATAAGGTCAACACCTTCCATTGTTGAAAAAGGGGGAATATCAACATCAAAATGCTTTAAATCCATTTTTATCTTTTGATTAATTCCTCTCGATATGATGTTGGCTGTTGTGCCTCCAGAGATAATTTTTTTGCCTTTGAATGCATTGAATATTGAAATGAGATCATTGTCACTTTCTGGATGCATAGGAGGGCCTGTTAATATCAAAGTATCTCGTGGAGCTCTAAAATAAACGACTCCACAGGAAATATCATCTTTTGGATAGCAAGAATCGATTTCTACTGCTTTTTGTACGATTGCATGTGCTAATTCTCTTGCACTTATCACTGGATTTTTTTTGATGCAATCTAATGTATACTCGTGTGCATTTTCAACACCCCACCCAAAAGGATGTTCTTTTGTACCCAATCCTGCTTGGGATACTCCATCACTAAAGAAGATGATTCTATCACCAGGATTTGCTTTATATGAAGAATAATGAAGTATGGGTTGCATTAAAGGAGCATACTTTTTATTACGTCTTTTAAATGGGGTACATTCTTTAATTGGTTCAACGATTGTTTTTTGCCGGACAAGTAAATAGGGCGGATTATCATATTCTATGATTGTTACAGAAGCATCTGGCTTAATATCAAGAATGGTGAATGTCGCATAACTAATCCTCTTTTCTTTATCAATAGGGAGTGTATTCATTATGATTTCTGCAGCACGAGAAATCGCAATATTGTTGACAACAAATTTGGTTGCCATTGTTGCTGTTAATGTTGCCAAAACATTTGCTTTTATACCGCTTCCCAGGCCATCTGACAGTGTTAAAACAGTTCTTCCTGTATCCTGGTCTTTTTCAGAAAAAAAGACATCTCCAGGGGATTGCTGATTATGCTTGCAGATTTGAAAATGCTCTACTTCAATAAAGGGATTGTCTGTATTTGTTTGTATGTGAAAAGAATCTTGATTGTTACACATTGTTATCTGTTTTTTCATATAATTTAATAACGGAGTTTAGGATTGATTCTGTTTCAGCAGCATTTTCTCCGAGCAGAAACGCAATTTTTTGGACGACAGATAAGTTTTTTTCAATAACTTTTCGTGCCTGTGTTATTGTTTGCTTTTTTTGTAACATAGGAGTTGTAATGTCATCGATGACTGCGGCAACAATTTCACCTTTTTGTATGATGAAGACTGAAAAATGCATGATTTTTTTGCCTTCTTCGACATCTTTTTCAATAACATCTATGCCTTTTTTATATAAAACGGAGTTAAATAATCCTATGTTTTGACAAAATGTAGATAAATTTGTCTTTTCCATGCCAGGATTTTTTAGATAGGCTTGTAGTGCAGCATCACCCATTAATGTTGCAAAGTTTTTGTTGCAATCAATAATATCAAGATTTTTGTCTGCAATGACAACACCACTCGGAATTGCTGCTACCAATGCATTAGCTTTTTTTTGGGCAATTTTTCGCATATATGATATGCACATTGTTTTTTCAGCAATACCATCAAGCATGGCAGCTGCAAAGTGCCTGCATGTTTCATAGCCACAACCTGCACAATTGAGTTCTTCTTCCTTTGAGTATTTTCCAATTGTATTAAGTGCTGCATTAATTTGTTTGTCAGTGTATGTATGTTGTTTAATTGGATAAGCGGGTAGCACACCTGTCATGTCTGGAATATCACGCAGTGTTTTTTGGTCTAGTACATCATCAGCACTACGTGCAAAATTAATTGTATCAATTTTGCGCATGGCTAGTGGCCGCTTATATACATTGCCAGGCCCACTTATACAAGAGCCATAACAAGAGTGTAATTCAAGAAATAATGGTTCATCGAGTTCGTTTACATCAAGTCCAGAAAGTGTTTCTTTGATACCTTCGATTCCTGATACTGATAATAGTTTGACATGTGTCAGATGGTTGTACTTGTGCATAGCTTCGATCATTCCGCCTTCGATGCAATATAATTCAGATTTAGAAGCTCGACGAGGTACAAAAGTATTTCTTGGATCAGAAGATCCATCCCCAACTGTTTTTGCAGTGATGCCTTCTGCATCAAACCATTTTCGTAGCTCTCTATATGTTATTACATTATCAATTTCTTCCCAAATGTCTGCTTCACGTTTTTTTGCAATGCAAGGGCCTATAAATACAACTCCTATATCGTTTCCATACACTTTTCGTAAATAGCGGGCATGAGTTAGTAGCGGAGAAGAAATATCAGTGATATAGGGAGCATAATCACTCATATAGTGTTTTATGTATTCGACAACGGTGGGACAAATAGAAGAAATATATAATTTTTGTGAAGAATGATCGGCTTCTGCTTTAGCTAGGAGAGAAGACATGGTAGCTGTTACAAAATCAGCTCCTAATGCGGATTCAGATATATCTGAAAAACCAAGTTTTTTAAGAGCTGCAATAAGGGATGGTATTGTAAAATCAGGAAATTCAGAAATAAAAGAAGGTCCTAGTGAAACGATAACCTTTTTTTTACGCGATAATAATGCTTTGACCTCATCAATATCATTACGATATCGTTTTGCATGAGAAGGACAATGCGTTACGCAGCGACCGCAAGCAATACAACGACCTCCCATAACAATGGCGTGAGAGTCTTTTACTCGAATGGCTTTTACAGGACATGAACGAATACATTTATAGCAATCTTGGCATTCAGTTTTTTGGGTGTATACAGGTGTTAATGTCATAATGATACCGATAGTCTTATTCTAAGACAGATTTTTGATATGTCAATTAAAAATAAGGTTTTGCTAAGTAAATGATAAAGCTTAAATTAATGTAAAAACTTTTTAATAATTGATTGCAAAATAAAAATTATGATTTATAATAGAATTATATGGAAATAGTTCAAAATATAATAGAATATTATGATGAGTTATATCCTGTTACGGATATACAAAAGAAGTTTTTTGAAAGCTTTGTTGGAAAATATGCAAGTCCACTAAAGATGTTACGCGTTGGCTGCGGAACAGGTGTGTTGGAAAATTATCTTGCGGAAAAAGGTTTTGATGTTACCGGTATTGAATCGTATCGTCAATTACTTGATTGTGCTAATCGTCGCCGGCGTAGTCAGGTGATGTCTATCCGCTTTTTTCAAATGACAATGTTAGAGATGAATCGATTCCTCGGAAAAGGTTTTTATAATGTCATTGCTTGTCTTACGAATAGAGTGTTTTTTCTTCGTGATAGTATACTGATGCGAAAATTCTTTTTTGATTGCAAGCAAATGCTTGCTAAAAAAGGAACTGTTGTTCTCGAATTATTCAATTTTGAGAAATATAATGGAGATAGGGTTGAGTTGCCCGTTACTTCTTCTGTCCGTGTCGATTTTCATCGAGTATTGGAAAATGCTGAAAATGATGAGCATTTATATTCAGCTGAGATAACAACTGGTACTGGTAAGATTTTACCAGTATTTAAAGATGAGCCAGTATTTGTATTAACGAAAAATAAATTAGTTGATTATGCAAAAGAAGCTGGCTTTACATCAATTGCATTTTATAGCGATTATGAAATGCATCCATTTGATGAAATAAACAGCGATACACTTATAGCAGTTATAAGTTAGGACTTTGTTGAGTTGCAAGAATGACTTAAAGGGGAGCTAATGACTCCCCTTATTTTATTTTCAAGTCTCAGCGTTCCTTGACTCAACGTATTTTCCAGTTATTATTATCGCGATAAAATCGTTTTGCGTTGACTTCTATAATACGACCGTCTTCTCCAGCCATTTTTACCATCGAGGAGAGCAAATTTACCTCAGTAATGCGGAATTTAGTACCATCATAAAAAAGGTGTGTTCCTTCATTTGGGAGTTTTTTTCTAGCTTCGGCATACCAATCATATTCATAAGAGAGACAGCAAAGTAAGCGTCCGCATTGCCCTGAAATTTTCATTGAGTTAAGCGAAAGGTTTTGATCCTTTGCCATTCTTATAGAGACAGGACGTAACTTATCTGATACACAATGGCAACAATAAGGACGTCCGCATACTCCTAGACCTCCGATAATACGGGACTCATCACGAACCCCTATCTGGCGTAGTTCAATACGCATTTTAAATATGCTGACGAGATCTTTGACTAATTCTCTAAAATCAACACGATTATCGGCACTGAAAAAGAATAAAACCTTTTGCTCGTCAAGTAAAAAGTGAGTAGCGATAAGCTTCATCTCAAGATTGTGAGATGCGGCTTTTTCTTTAAATATAGGAAAAGCTTCTATTTCTTTTTGGCGAAGTGTCTGGGAGCGTTCTAGATCTTCATCGGTTGCAACACGATCGATGACAACAACATCGGATGGTTTTATACCGATTGGGGTTTTTGATACACCTAAGACTAATGCCATATCTTTACCATAGCGTGTCGGAATTATGACATGATCGCCAGATTTAAGAGCTGTATCACTTTTTGTAGTTGCATAGATACCTTCACTAGAATACTCTAAAAGCAATTTATAAAGAGGCTCAGGGTATACAAACTGGCTGGTATCTTCGATTTGATCTACAGTATTATCTTCTAATGCTGAAATATCTTCAGTTTCATTATCTATATCATTTTCAAAAATATCACTCATATTCTTATATCCCGTATTTTATAATTATGCTGCAAGTAAGTCTACCAATAGTCCATTTATTTCATCTACTTTTGCCAGCAATTTAAGTTTATCAAGGTGATTGTATAATAAATCTGATGCTAGATTGTTCAGTTTTGTATTGATTATATGTATTTGAATTGATGGATCTCGTGGTTTTCCGGTGCGGCGATTAAATCCACGTCGTTTGATTTTTTCTATATCAAAAGTTCGCTTTTCGACAAAAGTCATGAATTGCGTAATTGCCATGCGATATGAAATAAATGCATCTTGGGTCATTTTTTCTACCAGGACATCACCAGCTGCATCAACAGCATCTTTTAAAAAGACGACAGCTTCTTCTTCAGAAAGGCCCGCAATCTCTATAGGAAGCCCTTGTGCAATTAATTCTTCTTTTGCAATTGATTCTTCTAGATTTGATAAAAAAGATGTTTTTTTTGTAGCAGATGACTTTTCATTTTTTTTGATATTTGCAGCAACTTGCCGAGAAGCTGCGCTTGCAGCAGCAAAGTATAAAGATTGGTTAAGAGGATCAACAGAGTTCATGTATGAATTGCTTTACTCCTAATTGCCTTTTCGTCAAGACGCTTTTTTACCCGGTCTTGATAGTCCTCTGAATCTATTGAAATACAATATCCGTTAATAACGACATGGTCTTCTATTTCAAGGGAGCGGGTGATTACATCGCCAATAACCATAGAAGTAGAGCATAAGTGAATGCTTTCTTCTGCGGTAACATCACCGATGATAAGACCACAAATGATTGCCGACTTTGCTGTTACATTTCCACGTATGCGAGATTTTTCACCGATGATAACTTTGCCATCTGTCTCAAAGTTGCCATCGATATCACCATCTATACGCACAAATCCATTACCATGGACATCACCAGATATAGCAGAACCTAAACCAATAAGAGTATTAATTGAGATGTCGTCTGTACGAAGTGCCATTTTATTACTTGGTAGAAGTTTTTATATTAATATATTTTGCAGGATCTACAACGTCTGAACCAATATGTACTTCATAGTGTAAGTGTGGACCTGTGGTAACACCGGTATTACCGATGGTACCAATAACTTCTCTCTGTGATACGTATTGTCCTTTACGAACTCGAGCTGTATTCATATGTGCATAACGAGTATAAATACCGTGCTTATGTTTTATAATGACGTAATTACCAAAACTTGAATTGTATCCGACAGTTACAACTTGACCATTAGCTGTTGCAAGAATTGGATCCCCAGAGCGCCAGGTAGAGAAGTCCAAACCTTTGTGAATGTACCATTGTCCTGTTATTGGATGGATGGTCGGGCCAAAAGCCATTGAGATATGAGCATTTGGATTTTGTACCGGCCAAATACTTGGAATATCGGTAAATAATGTATTCTGGCTTTCAAGCATTTGACCAATTTGCTTAATTGGTTGTACTGCACTATCAAGATATGATGCAAGACTTCGGATGTCAGAAGATTCTTTCAATGTTCCAGAAGCATTTTCATTAGTTCCAAAAAGTGCCGAAAGATCTCCGTTGTTCATTGATGCTTTTGAAATAGTATCAGTTTGGTTAATACCGAGCAGTGAAAGTGACTGGGATAGTGATGATTGGAAGCGCTTGGCTGTTTGTAACAAATTGTTGTTTTCATCACGTAGCTCGTCAAGGCTTGCAAGTGTTTGACGATTTTCATTCATAAGGCGTGCAATTTCAGCGCTCGATCCAGCTACCCGTGTATTAAAATAAAAGAATGAAGAGACGATACCAATAACAATAATAATACCAAGTATGAGGGAAAAGACATTTGTCTGTAGATTAAAAACTTTTCCGACAGAGTGAGGCACAATCATGATGGTAAGCTTATTGTCAAGAATATGAAAAATTGCAGAGAAAAAATGACAAATCCCTTTAAGACCTTTTGAGAGTCCATTTATACAACAGGTCACGAGATTTTTCTCATATTTACGATAACGATGTGATCGTGTCAAATTTCCATTCCTCACACAGATACTAAGCTTAGTACTATATTATATGAAATAGAATGATATATGTCAAACTATTATATATAAATACCATTGATTTGTACCATATTATTCGGGCATAAAGTTTAAGTTGACGGTACTTAAAACCTGTGTTATCTTTATCGGAAGGAATAATTAAAAAAAGTAGACTTTTTTATATTCCAGAGGGTAAAAGAACCTCATTACAATCTCATTTTTCTGGAAGCTAAGCCATGCAATTTTTTGATACTCACGCCCATATTGGGTTGATCTATGAAGATCCTATAGAACAGCTTCGTACTATTCAGAAAGCGAAACAAGCTGGTGTTACTCGTATTATCAGTATAAATAATAGTCTCCATGATTTTGATATCGTATATAATAATTTAAAATCAGTCTCAGGAGTATACCATGCCTGTGGTGTGGCTCCGTCAGAAGTTATCAATCCAGGAAAGAATTGGGTTGAGCGTATTGAACAAAATTTAAAGTTGCCTAATGTCGTTGCTGTCGGTGAAACTGGACTTGATTATTATAAGCAATTTGGCGATAAACGCTCTCAGATTGAGCTTTTTATTACGCAGCTTGAAATTGCTCAAAAGTACAATTTGCCTGTTATTATACATAATCGTGATGCAGGAAAAGATGTGTTTGATGTATTGTCAGAGCGTTTGCCATCTGCTGGTGCCATTTTACATTGTTATTCTGAGAATGCATCATTTGCTCGTAAATGTCTGGATATGAATATCTGGTTTTCTTTTGCGGGTAATTTGACATATCGCAATGCTCGTAATTTGCATGAAACTGTTTTGAACATTCCTGTTGATCGAATTTTGATTGAGACAGAAAGTCCGTTCATGGTTCCAGCTGAGTTTAGAGGTAAGCGCACTCAGCCTGCATATTTAACTTCTACAGCTCGTTTTCTTGCAGAAATGTTAGAAATGGACCTTGAAGAGTTAAGTGCACAGTTGTGGAAAAACAGTTGTAAAGCATTCAATCTTCCTGAATAAATGTTATATCATCCTGTTTCTATAGGTTCTCTTTCTCTTAATGGAAATTTATTCCTTGCCCCAGTTGCCGGTTATAGCGATCGGGCATTTCGTCATGTCTGTGTCATTGGCGGGGCTGATTTTGCTTATACGGAAATGGTATCGGCAGAGGCTCTTACAAGGGGAAATGAAAAAACTAAGGATTTGATGCTTCGTGCACCAAATGAAAAAGCGTATGCGGTGCAGCTTTTTGGAGGAACTGGAGATGTTGTTTCTCGAGCTGCGACTATAGTGCTTGCTTCGACAACAGCAGAATGTATTGATATAAATGCCGGTTGTCCTGTTCCCAAGATAGTAAAAACAGGAGCTGGGTCATCACTTACTCGTGATCCAGATCGATTGTATGATTTGTTGCATGCGGTTGTAAAAGCGGTTTCATCATATGATGGGACCCGTCCTTGCTATGAAGATGGAACAAAACCAAAATGTACCGTGCCAGTAACGGTAAAGATTAGATCTGGCTGGGATGCCCAGCATATTACTTGGAAAGAAGCTGCTCAGGCTGCTTTGGAAGCCGGTGTATCTGCCATTACGTTGCATGGGCGTACTCGTGCTCAGGGGTATGAAGGAAAAGCTGATTGGGGGTTATTAAAAGAGCTTGTTGATTTTGTAGCAGGAAGAATACCTGTGTTTGGCTCTGGTGATGTTTTTACTCCTGAAGCTGCAAAAGATATGTTGGAACAAACAGGGTGTGATGGTGTGATGTTTGCCAGAGGAGCTATGGGGCATCCGTTTATTTTTAGGCAGACACGACAGTTGCTGACTGAAGGTTTTTATGAGGAAATCAGTGAACGGGAGCGTTTACAGGCTGGTTTTGATGAATTGGAAATTCTTGTAAAAGACCGTGGTGAAAATAATGCCTGTCGTGAAATGCGTAAGCGATTTTGTTCATATTCAAAAGGAATTCCAGGCGGAGCAGAGCTGAGACGACAGATAATAACCGCTTCTTCTGTTGAAGATTATAAACATATTTTTTTTAACTAAATTGAAAAGATTGCCTTTTTTTCTATCTTGAAAATACAGGTATTCCATTATAAAATGATATATTATGGGTTTGTTGCAATCACTTAAGGACCTTTTGGAGATGTTATTCATGAGTTCTTCTCCAGAAGTCCAAAAAAAGAAACAGTTACGAAAGATTGATGTAGAATTACGTGCTTTTCAACCGGTTCTATATAAAAACAACATGTTACAGCCAAACTTTGCACAAACCATAAAAGAGTTATATATTCATACTAAACCAATTGATGATTTGTTTTTGCAGACGATTAGTAATCCAGATGTTCGTTTGGCAACAAAATTTTCAGAGCGGTTATTCATATCAGGTTATTCTCCAAATAGTCAGGATTTGCTTGCAACTTTGAGTTATGAAAAACGTAAAGCTGCAGTATTTGCATCGACTGAATCAATGGATAAAACGCTTGAGTTGCAGAAAAGAACGTTAAATAGATTACTTGGCGAATTGGAAAATGGTGAGTTTAAAAAAATAGATATTATAATGGCTGATATGTATCAGTTTGCTGATTTTTGCCATTTTAATTTTATGTCTATTCTTAAGGCGTTTGATCGTGATTTTGATGGAACAGATTTGTCCTATGTGCCTAGTTTTCAAGAAATTCTTCCATTAACTATCGAAAGAAACTTGACCGATTTTTATTTTATTGCAAGTAATTTGCGCCTCACCAATTCTTTGGGAAATTTGTTATGTGCGTTGTTGCAGATTCGAAATCATGGTGAAAATAATACAGTACAACGAGACGCACTTGTTGCTCATCTAAAAGCGATATTATATATATTGGATCGGGTATTAACAAAAGATATCATCAGTAAACTGATTTTTGTTGCAAAAAATGATCCAGATGTAAAGTTGGATGCTGCAGTCTATAAAAAATCGATACGACAGTCGTTTGCTACCCACTTAAAAGAATATTATGAAGTTGATGAAGAACGTATCAAACGAGAAATTAAAGATGAAACAACTGCAACAGATATAAAAACTTTGTTTGGTACACGCCCTCTGGATATATTGGAGGGCTATAATGCGGAGAACAATGAAGATTTACAAGGAAATACTCCTGTATCATTCATGTGGATTACTCCATTGCAGATAGTAAAGTCTTTTTTGCAGGTGTATTTGACGGAATCTGTAAAAGCTTTATTAAACGATATAGTCATCGAAGGTTTTTTTGAGAATCCAGCATATAAAACAAAGTTTTCTTCAACAGTGTTTGCCTGTACTGGTGCAATGGAAGATTTAATCAATTTTGAAAAAACTTTTGGTAAAGGTGCGCCAAATGATATTGCGGTTATCAAGGGGTATATAAATGATAGCCATGGGGATTCTGATTTTATGAAAAAATTGGTTTCAACTGTTGATGCAATTAATCTGCAGGCAAGGGCTTTGATAAAGACAACAACAGATAATTTGTATATATTGTTTGTTGAAATTGGTGATTTACTGGCAGACGCAAAAAAACCGAGTAGTGAAATTATTTCAAATCTCAAGGTATTGATGATGTCATCTCGGAATAGGAATAGTACTGATATTTTGGAACATCAATACGGTTCTTGGAATATTTTCTTTGATATTATGCAAAATTATACTGTTATTTCTAAAGGTGAAGTAAAATAAACTCTAATAAAATGACTTTTATGTATGATTCTGTTGTGGAAACAGAAGAAACTGAAGATCTCCTCAGAAAATATAAAGATGAAATAGATGATTTAAATTCATTAATGACTATTTCATGTTCTTTGTGTTCGACATTAGACTATTCTGTTTTGATGGAATCGATGTTGTATACTTTTATGTATCAGGCAAAAATTCTGGGAGTTGCGCTTTTTGTTTTGGATACGCTTGATGCAGATGTGTATAAGCTAGGTATGAATTATTCTGGAATGGAATTGGATCATGATATTGATTATGTTATTCCGGAGAATAGCCCCATTGTACAACTGCTCTTGCAAAATAAGACAGTAATGACAATTGAGGAATTACGAAAGTGTTTACCTGATTGTCCTGATGTCACTGTCTTGGAGTCCTTGAAACCGACACTTATTGTACCATTTCTATTAAAAAATAATTTGAATGGTATTTTACTTTTAGGAGATAGGATAGGAGGAATAGATATACCCTCCTGTTATTCTGCAAAAGAAAAGAAATACTTAAAAACTCTAGCTACATTTTGTGCGGTTTCACTAAATAATGTTGCTTTGGTTGATCGTGCTTCAACAGATATGATGACACATTTACGAAGCAAATACTTTTTTTTCAGCCGCTTAAATGACGAACTTAACCTTGCTGTAGCACAAAATATGAAGCTGTCCGTCATTATGTATGATATTGACTATTTTAAAAGCGTTAATGATAGATATGGTCACTCTTGCGGTGATTTTGTATTAACAACTGTTGCAGAAATTATTTTAGCAAATATTCGCAGTAAAGATTTGGCATGCCGCTATGGTGGTGAAGAAATAACGGTTATGCTATATAACACTGATTTATCAGAAGCTGTATTAGTAGCTGAGCGAATCAGAAAACGCATAGAAGAATACGATTTTTTCTATAAAAACCAACATATAAGTGTAACTATCTCTGGAGGTGTATCTGTTTTTGATGTAGAAAAAACAGGTGTATTGACAGGTAAGCAGCTTGTTGATTATGCAGATGCAGCCTTGTATAGATCAAAAACAAAAGGGCGTAACTGTATAGAATATACTGAATAGAAACGGATATGACACATTTTCATTTTTTACGTAAGCCATTTCGACATACATTTTCAAATGTTTCTCTACTTCTCATTGCAATAAATTCTTTGGTGTTTGTTGCCTTGTCTTTTATGTCACATCTTAAAGTCGTACTTTCATTAAATCCTTTATACTTTTTACAAGGAAGAATGTATTGGCAGATACTGACATATATGTTTGTTCATGGTAATTACCAGCATATTTTTTTTAATATGCTTGCGATTTTGGTTTTTGGTATACCAATTGAACGTGCAGTAGGATCAAAAGAATTTACACTGATGTATTTCCTCTTTGGAATTATGTCAGGGGTTATTTCTCTCATAATATACATTATTACAGGTTATTACTATGTATTTTTAATGGGGGCTAGCGGTACTGTTTATGGGCTACTACTTGCATATGCAGTGATTTTCCCTCGTTCTACAATATATGTGTGGGGATTGGTACCGATACCGGCTCCTTTATTGGTAGTTATTTATGCATGTATAGAGCTTGGTAGTCAGATTTTTTCTATAGGTGGCGGTATAGCTCATTGTACTCATCTGGCAGGTTTGCTTGTTGCCTGGCTTTACTTTATTATTCGTATGGGAATACATCCTTTGCAAGTATGGAAAGACGCATACCGTTAATTATTGCCATTCTCTTTTTTATTATAGCGATACATGCTGTTTCTCAGGAAGTAACGCAAGCGGAATCGATTCAGATTCTATTATGGGCAGATTTAGATGCGTATCCAGAAGTTATGGCAGAAGAAAAGCAAAAGCATCCAAATGATACCGTATTTTCGTATCCTGTACGACGTTTAAAGCAGCTTGCTCCTTACCTTATTACCGGTATGGTGTATGGCTGGGATTTTGATTATGTACCATCAGATAAAATGAGGGCAGTTGAGGAGTTTTTTGAAGTAAAAGAAAAACATCCTTTGGGTGATGATTACAAACGAATCGTCTATAAAACTCCCTGGTTGCAAGATAACAGAATGTATTGCTGGGTGGAGTTTAAGCGTACACCGTATATGCTTTCTTCGTTACATTCTTGGGAGTCAATAGTTCATCCTAATATACGCGGAATGGGAGAGGGGAGTGTGTATGATGGATTTGATGGTATTACGCAGGCCTGCCAACAGGCTGTAAAAGATGCTGTCCGAAATTATTTTAGATCAATAGAAAAAAATAAACCAAAGGAATTACGGGGTAGTGTGCTGTTGCGTAAAATTCCACGACTGGTTGTTGATTCAGGACATTATGTTGTCGAACTTGATTTTTTTATAGAAACAAGTACAATAATTAAGTATAAGCAGTATTAATAAATCGCAATACTGCAGAAGATTTACCATGTATATGGGAGGATTTATGAAGAAATTTGCTTTATTGTTTGCTGTTGCTCTTTTGGCAGTTAGTGGACTTTTTGCTCAGGATATTCCAGATGAAAATGCACCTGTAGATGCATCTGTTCGTACAATTACACCAAAAGATATTCATACGAATGTTAAGACTGCAAATGTTAAAATTGAGTATACTCCTGCGCTTGATGAAGTTCGTATTTATTATACATGTATGGAAGTGTCTTTTGATCAGGGTGATGCAATGAATTCTATTTTGGCATGTCTAAAAGACTTCCAGGCAGAAAATCAGTATTATGGCTATACCCATATGGCAAAAGATAGAACTCGATATTTTACCGACAATAAAAAACTCAAATGGGTAACATACATGACTTATGTCAAATTTAACCGGTAATCGGAGTTTTATATTAAAAAATGGATAATCTCTCAACAATAATTAAAAATCTTCACCCTCTTGAAATAAAGGTGTTATTACATTATTCAAGTAAAGATGAGCTTACGGTAGAAAAGCTAGAGCATGATCTTCAGTATAAAGAAGGTCATGCAAATCAGGCTTTTTCTTGGTTGAGTGGAAAACATCTTGTTGAAGTTACAGATCGCATACCTCATACTTTCTTTGAAATTACAGAGGTTGGTCGTGCGATGGCACAAAATGGTACTGTTGAAGAACGTATCGTTGCTTTTCTCAAGGAAAAGGGTGAAAAAACATTACCAGAATTAGCTTCTGCATTAGGTATCGAAAATAAAGATATTGGTAGTGCTTTTGGACAGTTATCGAAGGAAGGTGTTCTTTCGATGACTGCTGACAAAAAAGCTAGTTATACTGGTAAGGAATTACCTGGTCGAGTAGCACTTACAGTAAATTTGTTGCAGAAAGCTGTAAAAAATGAAGATGGCAAACTCGATATGGCTGATCTGAATGATGCTGAAAAGGCAGTTATGCAAACGTTGGCAAAAAAACGTGGTGCAGCAGACAGTCCATTTAAAGTGCTTGTTCGCGAAACAGTAAAATACAAACTTGCTTCAGAATTTGAAAATGTAAAAAAGATGTTGAAAGAAGCAGGTATCACGGGGAATGAAATAGGTGAAGTAACGCCAAAAATGCTTGTAAGTGGTGATTGGCGGAACGGAACTTTTAGAGGATATAATATTTCGATTCCACCAGCACGTGTTATACCGGGAAGACCAAATCCATATGTACAGTTCCTTGAATCTGTAAAAGATAAGTTGACTTCTCTTGGATTTCAGGAATTTGATGGACCTCTCGTTGAAACAGAATTCTGGAATGGTGATGCATTGTTTATGCCTCAGTTCCATGCTGCTCGTGATATACATGATGTCTATCGTTTGAAGAATCCGACTCACGCAAAATTTATTGAAGAGCCCTATTTGACAAACGTAACAAAAGTTCATGAGAATGGTGGTAATAGCGGAAGCCGTGGTTGGAATTATCACTTTGATCAGGAATTTACCCGACGTTTGATTCTTCGAAGCCAAGGAACCGTTCTTTCAGCACATCAGTTGCATAAAGCTGAAATTCCAGGCAAATATTTTGGTATAGCACGTTGTTTCCGTTATGACAAAGTTGATGCTACACACTTAAGTGATTTCTACCAGACAGAAGGTATTGTTCTGGGTGATGATGTTAACTTGCGCACATTGTTAGGCTTCCTAAAAATGTTTGCAGTAGAAATTGCTGGTGCTACCGAAGTAAAATATGTACCTGGTTACTTCCCATTTACCGAGCCTTCTATTGAAGTTCATATTAAGCACCCCGTATTGGGATGGTTTGAGTTAGGTGGTTCTGGTATTTTCAGACCGGAAGTAACAAAGGCTATGGGTATTGATTGTCCTGTACTCGCTTGGGGTATCGGTATCGACCGTATGGCTTTGATGGCTCTTGGTCTTAACGACTTGCGAGAACTCTTTAGTGAGGATATTGAACAAGTTCGTTTACGAAAAGCTAAGTTCTAAGATAACATTTGTTTTACAGTGGAACATAATTGTTGAGTTCCACCTGTAAGCAGAGCAACTAAGAATGGCCTTGCCGCAAGGACTTGAGAAGCTCCGAGTGCCAAGGCTGTTTTTATATCTAGGGAAGACCTAATACCCCCATCAATCCAAATCTCTTCACAGTACTTTTTAAGATCTACTGCATGGTGATACAAGTATTCTGCAGTGCTACCTGTATTGGTGTCGATACGTCCACCCTGATTTGAAATAACGACAATATCAGGTTTTACTTGCGCAACCAAATCTATATCTTCATCCTTAAATATTCCACGTAGAGAAAAAGGCATATGTAATTTTGTATTAACATATTCTTTGATTTCGAGAAGTTGCTCAGGAGTTTTTATTTCTAATTCAATATGTTTATTAGGCCAATCAATTTCAATTCCGACACTTTGTGCAGTTTCTTTAATCCAATCTATACGTTGAAATATGTTAGAATTAGAATATGGTTTGATAAAAAATGCTGATGCAACAGTAGGATCGGTTTTGCGTAATAGTTTAATGGCTGTAGCTGCTGATCGTAATTTTATATCTGGATGTCCATCGCCACTACACAGAGCAAGACCTGCCTTATATGCAGAAAAAATATAATTAGTTTTGAAGCTTTCTTCGGAAGGAAAGTCAAAATTTTCAACTGCTCCTGTGACAGGTGCAGTTCGTAATACTTTACGATCTTGAGGTAATGGTTGTAAAACAAGAGAATCTCCTGCTTCTTGTCTAATTTTTTCCCATGCGGAACAATTAAGAATAAAATTGGTATTCTTGTTTTTACCACCCATTCCTGGTAGTAAATCAGGACAAGCTTTGCCATCGCAAACAGTACAAGAATTACACTTAAACTCTGGCATAATAATTCCTTCTTTTAGTTAGTCGCCAAAGCCCGTACCTAGGGCACGAGCACCAGTAATGAGCTGATGATCTAATGGTATATTTTTAACTTTTCCTGCAATATCCGCTAGTGGTACAGATACAATTTTACCTTGTTGCATCGCAACTAATTTACCAAAATCCCCACGAACGAGAAAATCGGTAGCTGCAACACCATATTGTGTTGCAAGAATACGATCGTATGGTGACGGAATACCACCTCTTTGCAAATAACCTAAGACGGTAACTCGAGATTCTAGTTTAGTGGTAGATTCGAGTTCATGGGCAACGCGATAAGCAATTGAATATGGCATTGCGGCGCGACGTTTTTTTAGTTCTTTTTTGTCTAAAAGAGCCTCTTCTCGAGACTTTGCACCTTCAGCAACAACAATAATAGAAAATTGCTTACCAGCGTCGCATCTTTGAGTTACACGCTCTGCAACAGAATCGATATCATAAGGAATTTCAGGCAGAAGTATGACATCGCCACCGCCAGCAATTCCAGAATATGCTGCTAACCAGCCAGCTTTATGTCCCATAACCTCAATAATCATACAGCGGCTATGACTGTGCGCAGTAGTATGAATTCTATCAATAGCCTCAGTTGCAACATCGAGAGCAGTATGAAAACCAAAAGTCATATCAGTATGAACAATATCATTATCAATTGTTTTTGGAAGACCAATGATGTTTAAACCTTCTTCTGCAAGATGGCTGGCAGTTGTATTAGTGCCGTTACCCCCTAATACGATAAGCGCATCCAAGTCCCATTTTTTGTAATTTGCTTTAATTGCTTCGATAGGGAGTAAACCTGTTTGTTCATTAGGTTTGGGATTTTTAAAAGGTTTATCTCGGGATGTTCCTAAAATTGTTCCGCCTCTTGTTAAAATCCCTGATAAATCATCAGGATGTAACTCTTCGGCATCTCCGTTTATTAAACCTCGATATCCATTGTGAATACCTAAAATCCTGATACCATAAGTTGTCATTGCAGTGCGACAAACGCCACGAATTGCTGCATTGAGACCAGGAGCATCGCCTCCAGATGTTAAAATTCCAATTTTTTTGACGGCACAATCTTTCATATTGATAGTATATCAGATAAATTTCCATAATACCAGATTTCCTTGTTAACACTGTCATTTTTTATACCGATATTAGTGATGTGGGAGTACTATGAAAAAATCAACAATTATGAGTACGGTATGCGGTATTTTATTGCTATTACTGGCCGCATATTTTGCTGTCTCCTTGTTAGTGAGCGTTTTAACTATAGGAATCAATTCTTTTGCCTTTACAGATAAGTTGTATTGGTTAGGTACTATTTTAAAATCAGTATATGGAATCAGTAGCATATTTATTCCTGTTTACTTATTAGTAGCAGCCTGTTGCTGTTTTTCTTCATCTTGGTCAATAAAGTCTGGCTTTGTATTATTATTTACAGTTTTTCCCTTTTTTACAGCTGTAATGACAGAGAGAATCTGCAAAGCGATACTTTCAAGCGGAAATGGTGCATTGGATGTTATAAAAGCATGTTTCATGCTTTTTATGAGCGTTCTTGTTATTGGTATTGAGTTTTTGGCATTTAGTATAATTGGGGAAGCTCTTGCTAAAAAAATGCAAATGCGGCGTGTAAAAAAAGAACAGGCCTCTGTTCCAATGACGACACGAGAAAAGGTAAAATCTATATTAGCAGAAACGGAACCAGAAAAGAAGCAAGAAAAAGAAGAATCTACAAATACGTTAGATCAACCATCTGTTAAAACATACACAATCTTTGACACTGCTTTAGATGCGATTGCAAAAAAAGCAATTGATAACGCGACTATCGTACAGGAAGTAAAGGAAGAAGAAACGCAGAAAGTTCTACCTGAGCAGACTGTAACACAGATGCCAGTTGAACAAATTTCTGAGGAAAAACAACCAGAAGTAGAAGATGCTATACCAGCAGTTGATGAAGAAGTAGCAGCAAAGGATAGTCCAAATGAAGCTGATGGTGCAGCTATAAGTCTGAGTGAGGCTCCAGATGGAACATTGGATCCTGATTTTTTCGATATTGATCTTAACAGTGATGAAGAAGATGATGATGACTCGGAAAGTGAACTATCAGATGATACAACTCAACTTGTAGCTATTTCTGAAGTAAAAGAAGATCTTCCTGTACAACAAACTGAAATCGTGTATCCCGTAGAAAAAAAAGAGGATACAAAAGTAGCGGATATATTTGAAGATATGGACAAGGATGCTATGGAATACGCAGAAGAACATCCTCAATCAATTGTGCGACCTATGTATGATTCGCTAAAAGCATCTCCAAATACCATTACAGAAGAGATTTCTGAACAAGAGCCTATAGCTGCAGAAAGTATAATAGAAAATACAGAAGAAACAGTGCCGGATAGTGTGACAGATATTCAGTATGAAGATACTTCGGAAGATGAAGAAGATATTTTTGGTGGCATTGATTTAGATGAACCAGAACCTCTTGCGCAGTCTGTTCCCCAAGTTGATGATACCGTCATAGAAGAAGATGAAGAGCAAGACAATATCGATATGGATATTGTAGAGGATAATGAACAAAGTGATGAAACTCCTGAAGAAGAGGAAAATATTCCAAAAGAGGCTGTAAAAGTAGTAGAAAAACAAGCACCTGTGGAGACTTTGGCACGTCCTCGTAGGGGACAGCCATATTCTGTACCGGTAGAAGGACTACTCACCATGTATGAAGATACTCCGTATTGGATTATTGATGATGAGACAAAAGCAAACTCTGTACAGCTAAAAGATACATTACGTGAGTTTAAAATTGAAGCTGATGTTGTTGGTATACGTAAAGGTCCAGTTATCACTATGTTTGAGTTGTTACCAGCTCCAGGAGTAAAGTTAAGTAAGATTGTTGCTTTACAAGATAATATAGCATTACGACTTGCAGCAAGTAGTGTTCGTATTGTAGCTCCAATTCCGGGCAAAAGAGCGGTTGGTATAGAAGTTCCTAATAGAGACAGAGCAATAGTTAGCTTCAGAGAGATTATCAGTCAAGACTTACCAGCATTTAAGAAGATGGCAGTTCCAGTCATTTTGGGTAAAGATATTCAAGGTGAGCCACAGATCATCGACTTGGTAAAAACTCCGCATTTGCTGATTGCAGGAGCGACGGGTGCAGGTAAATCAGTGTGTGTAAACAGCATGATTCTTTCTATATTGTATAAGCGGTCTCCACAGGAAGTGAAACTTATTCTTATTGATCCGAAGATTGTTGAGTTAAAACTATATAATGATATTCCTCATTTGCTTACTCCAGTTATTACTGAGCCTAAAAAAGCATTTCAAGCAATGCAATATTGTCTCAGTGAAATGGAACGTCGATATGCCATGCTGGATGGTATGGGAGTAAGAGATATTTCTAGCTATAACAAGCGCATTGTTGAGCGTCATATGGCTGCAGAAAAACTACCATATATGGTAGTTATTATTGATGAGTTTGCAGATTTAATGGCAACAACAGGTAAAGAAATGGAATCAACGATAGCTCGTCTTGCTGCTATGAGCCGCGCTGTAGGTATTCATATTGTCTTGGCAACACAGCGTCCATCAATTGATGTTATTACTGGCTTGATAAAGGCAAATATTCCAAGCCGTATTGCATTTATGGTTGCCTCTAAAACAGATAGCCGCATTATTATTGATCAGGTTGGAGCTGAAAAACTATTGGGTCGAGGTGATATGTTGTATGCAAGTGCAACAGATCCTTTCCCAATACGTATTCAAGGAACATTTATTAGTGATAATGATGTAGAAAGTGTTGTTGATTATGTCAAAACTACAGGGGAACCAGAATATATTGATGATGAGATTTTTGTGTCTGCGGAAGATGAAGAGGATCAATTAGATCTGTTTGGCAGTGAAGGTGAAGATCCGTTATATGATAAAGCACTTGATATTGTTATACAGGCAGGTAAGGCAAGTGCATCATATATTCAACGAAGATTAAAAATTGGATATAATCGGGCGGCACGACTGGTAGAAGAAATGGAAGAGCGAGGAATTGTAGGGCCTGCAAATGGTAGTAAACCTCGTGAGATTATTCATGTGCCATAATAGGTTATAAAATAGAAAAGCGTACCTAAGAACGGGTACGCTTTTTTTATGAAACAAAGATATTTTTAATAAGGAAAAGATTTGAAATTACTCGGGAATACAAATGACAACAGAATTGTCAGAGTTAGAATAAGGTGCTGGAATATATTTATCAGCCTTCCAGTCATTTTCCCATTTTTGACCATCAAAAAGATAACGGAACTGATATTCTTTACCGGCTTCAAGTGTTAACTTGATTGAAAAAGAACCATCCTTCTTTTTTGAAAGAGGTGTATCAGTACTACTCCAACTATTGAAATCGCCAGCGATATTAATAGTTTTAGCACCCTGAGCGGCTTCTGCAGTAACAGTAAAAGTTACGTTGCAGGTCTTTTTGTCTTTAGAGTATGTCTTTTTTAGAGCCATTGAATCTCTCCTTTTTTAATCTTTTGTGGGGAAGTTTATTGCCCCAATCCCTATTTTGTTATAGTATAAATTAACGTTTCGGTACAGTCAAGTTTTTTAAACCAATATTAAATTACTATAATAGAACTGATATCATAAAAACGCGGCAGCTTTTCCATAGGAGGGAAAATCATGGCAAATGAAAGATATTTGTTTACATCTGAATCTGTTGGTGAAGGACATCCAGATAAGTTATGTGATCAGATTTCAGATGCAGTTTTGGATGCATGTTTAAAGGATGACCCAGATAGTCATGTAGCATGTGAGACATTTGCATCTACAGGGCTCGTTTTAATTGGTGGTGAAATTACTACAAAAACATATGTTGATGTAGCACAGATTGCAAGAGATATTGCTCGTAACATTGGTTATACTGATGCTGCATATGGTCTTGATTGTGACTCAATGGCAGTATTAAATACTATCCATGCACAGTCACCTGATATTAATCAAGGTGTCGTAGGTACTGGTCTTGATGAGTATAATGGACAGCAGGGTGCTGGAGATCAGGGAATGATGTTTGGATTTGCCTGTGATGAAACTCCAGAACTGATGCCTGCACCTATTATGTATGCACATAACATTTTGCGAAATGCTACAGCACTTCGCAAAAATAAAACAATTCCTTGGTTGCGTCCTGATGCAAAGAGCCAAGTTACTATTGAATATGAAGGTCATAAACCTGTACATATTGATACCGTTGTTGTATCTCATCAGCATAATCCTGAAGTAAGCTATGACACAATTAAAGAGACTGTAATCGATCAGATTATTAAACCTGTATTGGAACCAACTGGTCTTATTGACAGCAAGACAAAGTACTTTGTAAACCCAACCGGACGTTTTGTTGTTGGGGGTCCTTATGGTGACACAGGTCTTACAGGACGTAAGATTATTGTTGATACCTATGGTGGTATGGGGCGTCATGGTGGCGGTGCTTTCAGCGGTAAAGATCCTTCAAAGGTAGACCGTTCAGCAGCATATATGGCTCGTTATATTGCAAAAAACATTGTAGCAGCTGGTTTAGCAACACGCTGTGAAGTTGAACTTGCATATGCAATTGGTGTTCCTTTCCCAGTTTCAATTATGGTTGATACATTTGGTACAGGAAAAGTTCCTAATGCAGTTATTTCTGAAGCAGTTAAACAGGTATTTGACTGCTCTCCAGCAGGTATTATTAAAACTCTGGGCTTAAAGGCTCCTATTTATTCTCCAACAGCAGCTTACGGTCATTTTGGACGTAGTGAGTTCAGTTGGGAAAAGACTGATAAAGCACAGCAGCTGGAGAAAGCGGTAAAATAAAACAGCAATGCAACTGCTTACGACAGAAGAGATTATTGTTGTTTTTGAACGCTTAAAAGCTCAAAATCCTTCTCCACAGTCAGAGCTGGTCTGGAAGAACCCATATACCATGTTGGTATCAACGGTTCTTTCAGCCCAAGCAACCGATAAAAGTGTCAACAAGGCAACTAAACCGCTATATGAAATAGCGGATACTCCGCAAAAAATGTTGGCACTTGGTGAGGAAGGATTAATTCCTTACATAAAATCTATAGGCCTCTATCGATCAAAAGCAAAACATATTATGGCATTAAGTAAAATGCTAATTGATCGTTTTGGTGGTCAAGTTCCACAAACAAGAGAAGAAATAGAACAGTTACCCGGAGCAGGCAGAAAAACTGCTAATGTTGTTTTAAATGTAGTATTTGGTAAGCCAACAATGCCCGTTGATACTCATTTATTGCGTATCTGTCCAAAAATTGGGCTTGCAGAAGGCACAACACCGTTACAGGTTGAACAAAGCTTATTACAACGAATTCCAGAGACCTATCTTAATTCAGCTCATCATTGGCTCATATTACATGGACGATATACATGTACAGCACGTAATCCCCATTGTGACGAATGTATAATAAAAGATATCTGTAAACATAACGAAAAAGAACAAAGTAAAAACGGTAGTAAAAAAGGAGTTATCTAAATGGATGAGAGTTTTGAAATGATGCAAGATGTGTTTCGCTCAGGAACGTCACCAATTAAAGAATTTATCTGCAATTATGTTACGATTCCATATATTATGAAATTGGTAGCAATAGCAATTGTGTTGGTCGTACTGTTTGTTCTTTATCGGATAATCATACGTATGCTCAAAAGTATACCAGAAGATAAATTAAAGCCACAAATCTCAGGTCTTATTGAAAAAATAATTACCTATTTGTACTACATAGCAGTCTTTATGTATATTCTTGGGTTGTTTGGCATTAAGTTCTCTGCAATCTGGGGCGCAGCTGGTATTGCCGGTATCGCCATTGGTTTTGCTGCACAGACTTCAGTAAGTAATATAATCAGTGGACTTTTTATAGTCGGTGACCATGCAATGCAAATAGGCGACTTTATAACAGTAGGAGGAGTTACAGGTACTGTCGATTATATTTCATTATTATCTGTAAAAATCCATACAACTGATAATCAATTGGTACGTATACCAAATTCTTCTATAATTAATAACAATCTTACTAATACTACATACTATCCAATTCGTCGTATCCAGATAGGAGTGTCAGTAAGTTATGATACAGATATGTCATTTGCTCTTGAGACACTCAAAAAAGCTCCGGCCCTTTGTCCGACCGTATTATCAGACCCTGCACCTGGTGTCTGGTTTGATGGCTTTGGTGAAAGCGGTATTAATATGACACTTGCTGTATGGTTTAACAAGGCCGACTTTTTACAGACAAAAAACGATGCTTTTATAGCTGTAAAAAAAGTATTTGATGAGGCTCACATAAAAATACCATATGCTCACATTGACGTGAGCATAGTTGATGATGTCAATCTCATTGCTAAAAAATAAAGAGTGTAATTGTATATACTCCTGGGCGTATACGATATTGCTCTAATGTATCAGGACCGCAGGCTGCGGTTCCGACACCGCGATGAGCAATATCGATAGTTACGTACCATTTACCATCAGGGCCTTTGGTTACATCAGTCAATTCGCTGATGTGGTGGCATTTCCATACATCATCTTGTGCATACTTACTAACCGCAAAACTAAATGGCGTATCTGATTGTATGTGGATATCGGGAGTATTTTTGCCTGATAAGGCTATATATCGAGTATCACAACGATTACCATTTTCCTGTGGTACAATATACGGAACTTCCAGCTCTGCGAGAGCTTTGGTATACAGTCCCATACAAGCTCCCTCTTTACGATCTGAGTAACACTCTTGAGGTCCTCTACCATACCAAGTAATGGAATCAAAATCAGCACTTATCGGAAAGCATATACCGACACGTGGGTATTCACTGACAGTAGACGTCAAGGTAAACGTACAGTCAAGTTTGATCGCTCTGTGTTTGTTGTAAATAGTTGATACTCGATTCTTAAAGGAGAGTGTAGCCAGCTTTTTGCCTTGCATAGAATCGATAGCATGTGGTCCACAGCTTAATGTAAATTTACCATCTTCCTTTTGTATGACAGCATGGGCAAGATCAGCATCAAGCCATTCTTGTGCAGGCTGTTTAACTTCCTTACCAATAAGATGTTTAATTACTTCATTTTCTAGCAATGGACGGAAAATTACTGGCTTAAACAGTTCTATTATCTGTTGCTTAGCAGGAACAGACGGTTCTTCCTCATGAGGCGCTGGTAGAACAGGAGCTGCTTTTGGAGCAATAGGAATAAGTGAAGCTGCACGATGTATATAATACTCATAACGACCACAAACAGGTGACTCTTCCTCAGATGACATCCATGGCTGTTTTTCGTTATAAATAAAATCTGCATGGAATATGACTTCATCTTCACTGTTATGATGTATGGCAGTTTGAGCCCAAGTACATTTTATTTGAGTCTTTTGGTTAGGAGCAATGGCAGGTAGTTTGACTACTCCTGTCTTTACAGAGACTCCATTTTTTTGTATAGACCAACAAAGAGATAAGCAATCTAGAGAAGAAAAATCAAAACGATTTTCAACGATAAAGAGTCCTTGCTCAGGATGGAGTGCATACATACGTACGGGTGCAAAAAGCGTTCTACACTCTTCCATAGCGGGTTTTGGAGTTAAATCAGGAAAGAGCAACCCATTGAGACAGAAATCATAGTCAGTTGGAGTATCTCCATAGTCACCGCCATATTTCCAGTAGGTTCCGCCTTGAGGTTCTCCGACACCACCTTGTGGAGCCGTCGCCTCTAAACCTTGATCAACCCAGTCCCAAATAAAGCCACCTTGTAGACCGTGGTGTGATTCGATAGCTCGCCAGTAATCACCAAGACTACCACTTGCGTTACCCATAGCGTGAGAATATTCACACATGATAAGTGGACGATAGTCGTCACAAGTATCGGCATACTGAGTAATTAGCTCAATTGATGGATACATCGGACTGATAAGATCAGTAAGACCTTTGCCACGTGCAAGGGTTTGCAGTGAAAAATCGCTTTGCTTCCACTCAGCTCTGACAAAACCTTCATAATGGACGATACGGGTTGTATCAACTCGACGTATCCATGCCGCACAAGCGACCTGGTTTTGTCCATCACCACTTTCATTGCCGAGGGACCATCCAAAGATGGATACATGGTTTTTATCACGTCTAACCATACGTTGTACACGTTGCATATAAGCATTTGCCCATTCATCACTGCGCGCTAGGCAGTCATAATAGGCATGATTTTCAATATTTGCTTCATCAAGCAAATAAATACCATAACGGTCGCACAAATCATACCAACGCTCGTCATCAGGATAGTGCGAAGTACGTACTGCATTAAAGTTATATTGTTTAAGAAGCTGTATTTCTGCAACCATTTGTGCAGTAGAAAGTGTTTTACCATGTTTTGGATTATGTTCATGACGGTTAACGCCATGAATATATACCATTTTATTATTAAAGCGTAATTCCCGATTAGTGATGGCTACGGACTTAAAGCCTGTCAAAAAGGCTGTACTTTCGATGTGGCGATTTTGTTCAGTAGTGTCACTAGGTTCGTAGAGACTGACTGTCACCAGATAAAGATGAGGATGCTCATTGTTCCAAAGTTGCGCTTTTGAAATAGAAATAGTAGTTCGTATTTGATTTAATGTCTGGCGGTAATTAAATGTTCCGGTGAGTGTACCTGAAGCTACTTCTTTTTGAATAGTAAGTTGTTGTGGGCTACCTTCCAGACTATGAACTGTATATGACATGATAAAAGGCATTGAATCCATCATGCCGTTGAGCAGCTTAAATGACTCATCATTTTGAGTGGTATAACCCATGGTAACAGTGAGCGGTATAATACCCGTAGGTGTCTTTTCTGCTGGATCATAATAAGACATGGCTTGAATATCTTGAATATAGGTATGTTCAGTTGCATAGAGATAGACACTTCTATGTATGCCTCCAAACCACCACTGATCCTGATCTTCGACAAATGAAGCGTCGGAATAACGGATTACCTTTAAAGCAATCAGTGCAGTGCCTTCAGTTTCGCTCCAGACTATGGACGAAGTGATGTCAAACTCACAGGGTAGTCTGGTATCTTTAGAGGCACCGATAAAGTCGCCATTGACAAAAACAAGTGTACAACTTTCGGCAGAACCAATATGTAATATGATACGACGGAATTGCCATTCCTTTTTAATTGAAACGGATAGGCGATATAAACCGGTTGGATTTTCCTCAGGTACATTAGGAGGTAGTATGTCAAAAGGCATCTGTGTATTAGTATAATGAGGATGGTCAAATCCTTGTAAAGTCCATGTTCCTGGTACTTGAATTGATTGCCACTGACTATCGTCAAAAGTGGTATAGTGCCAATTAAGGTATGGTTTAGCCGTATCTGCGCCTGGTGTATGCATGAGTGCAAACTTCCAGGTACTATCAAGGCTTTTTGTATATGGGCTGTTTTGTATGTCTGTATGTTCAGGTCCTTGTAACACATATGTCTGAGCGTTTTCAGGCGAATCAAAAGGAATAAGTGGACTGCGCATTGGCAGACGATTGAGCTGTTGAATTTCAGGATTTTCCCACAAGTTTTTCATAGTACCAGTATTCTACATCGGTGTGCTACTTGATTCAATACGGGAGTGGTAATCTGTCATTTGTCAGCCAGTTGTCAATGGTAAAACTCTATCCTTCATGACACGATATACAATAATCGTTACAATTACGTCATGAAAATTGAGCCTACCGTACAAAAGACACAGTCCTGGGACATTCAGTTTTGTGAAGATGAAGCTTTTAAACATGCCTATTACTCGATTCTTCATCAAGGATATGAAGAAGATGCCCGTTTTTTACATAAATACCTGTCCTTACCCAGTCTTAAACGCCTAGCAGGCGTTGGACTGCTTTGTGGCACTGATTGGACTCCGCTTTATCAAAATGATTTTTTTTATTCCAGATTAGACCATAGTATTGGAGTTGCACTTATCATTTGGCATTTTACCCATGATAAAGCACAATCATTGTCAGGATTGTTTCATGACATTTCAACGCCTGCGTTTAGCCATGTCGGTGATTTTAGAAAAGGAGACGCCCTGACACAACAAGCAACAGAAGATGACAATAAAGTACTTGTTGATACTGACGAGGGAATTGGCCGATTATTGCTCCAAGATGGATTAACTGCAAATCAAGTTGATGATTATCATCAGTACCCTATAGCCGATAATGATATCCCTCATCTCAGTGCTGATAGACTTGAATATATGTTTCCGTCAGGAATGCTGTTAAAGCATAACTGGACGTTGGAAGAGATAAAAACGGTATATGATGATATTACAATTTGTAAAAATCAGGAAACTGGTCAGCTTGAGCTAGGTTTTAAACACAAGGAACTCGCAGAGCTGTATTGTCAGCGCTTTTGTGATATCAGTCTGGTACTGCTGCATAATGAAAATAAAATCGCATTGTCTTTGTTGGGGGCAGTGTTAGATAAGGCAATTGCCTGTCATTGTATAAAAGAAGAAGATATTCTGTTACAGTCGGAATTAGCATTGATAGAGCGTTTTGACGCTATTGCAACATCTCCTCGAAATGAAGATGAGAACGTCTTTGCCCGTTATTATTATACGTTCCGTTCAATGACTGCTATTGAGCGTTCTGATGCACCAATGGCTGATGCATATTGTGTATCCATGCCAGTAAAAAAACGCTATATAGATCCGCTGGTGATTGAGAACAATTCTGATTCTGTGGGAATTGCTATCGGTATACCTGTCTCACAAGTGTCAAAAAAAGCCGCCCAGATAGTGAGCGACTTTTTATCATTTGAAGATAGTCCTTATGGCTGTGTTCCCTTTGTGAGCCTCTAAAGATAATAAAGGGATAACAGAAGAGTAAATAAGAAAAGACAGAATATTTATTGTTCTAATACACTCATATCCAGCTGGTCAAAACCTGCAAGCAGAGCTTTTGCTTTTGCCAATATCTTTGCTACATCACCAGTATGCTCCCCTTCAACATTGAGAGGCATGACAGGATCATGAAGTGACAGGCGGAGTAAAAGCCACCCTTTTACTGTCTCATCATTAAAGGAGATACGGACTCCTTCATAGGATTTAGGTAATGTGTATCCTGCTTTTGCAGCACGCTCTTTCACTGTATCGAGTACCTTTTGACCATATAATTTAAAATCCTCAGCAAGAATCTTAAATCGAAGTTCTTTTGCTTCGACAAGTGGTGGTAATTTTTCGATAAGCGAAGCAAGCTGTTTGCCGTCACGTTTTGCCTGTGCCAATGCAATAACGAGTCTTACTGCGAGGAATGCACCATCATCAAGGTAATAGTTATCTTTTAAGGCACCATGGCCCGAAGTTTCCATTGCTAAAGGTGATACGGTTCCCTGGGCATTGAGGCGTTTACATTCATTGATGACGTTTTTATAACCACGTTTAAAGCAATGATGCTTTAAACCAAGTACAGACTCCAGGAACCAGGTAAGGCGATCAGAAGTAACACTATCAGTAATAATCGTACTGCCAGGGTACTTTGGAGCAAGAATGGCACTAATCATGGCGATGATGGCATCTCGGTTAACTTCAGTTCCATCTGGAAGAACCGCAGACATGCGGTCAACATCAGTATCGAAAATAAGTCCAAGATCTGCTTTATGAGTAAGTACTGCTGAACGTATTGCTTCCATAGCAGCAGTATTTTCAGGATTAGGTATATGATTAGGGAACATGCCATCTGGATCAAGAAATTGACTGCCCGTAGTATCAGCGCCCAGTTTTTGGAGAATCTGGGTTGCAAAAAAACCACCAGCACCGTTACCAGCATCAACAATAATTTTGAGTCCATAGAGTGGGTGGGCATAGTCATCGCCATTTACTTCCTGCATAATGACTTGTGACAGATGTTTTGCATAGAGTGAAATGAGATCTAATGTAGGGCAGAAACCTATTTTTGCCTGTTGTACAGTTTTATCATTGGCAATGGTCAAAATATCAGTGATATCATCATGTTCAAGCCCGCCGTCCTTATTAAAGAATTTAATACCATTCCGGTTATAGGGGAGATGGCTGGCAGTAATCATGATGGAACCATCAAAGTGTGTTTTTTCAAATACGATGGACATAAACATTGCCGGGGTTGTTGCCAGATTACAGCGGGTAACTTTAACGCCACTGGCAACAAGTCCTTGTACAATAGCTTGTTCTAATGCAGGTCCAGAAATACGGGAATCTCGACCTACGCCAATACAAAGGTCTTCTATTTTTTTGCCTGTATTTGTTGAAAGCCACTGGGCAAATGCTTGTCCAATGCGATTACAGATATCTGGTGTCATTGTAACTGGTTCATCTGCGACACCCTCGACAGCAACTCCTCTAATATCGCTTCCATTTTGTAATTTTAAGATAGATGATGTGCTCATTTTTATATATATTCCCCTTTTACCCTTTATGTTATACCCCATTATAGGAACAATTATAAGTTACGACCAGTGGTAAAATAAAAGTAAGGGAAATACGCTACATAATCGAGAAACAAGATACAAAAAATTAGCGTTCCATTTGAATATTTACGTTAATTGCGGAACTACGTCCCTTTGTATCACATACGGTAAGCTCATAAGTACCGGGTTGTGGGCGCCATTCGTATTTTTCGCCAGGCTTGGTTCGAGTGATGAATGTTGTACCATTAAACCAAAACAGTTCGTCTGTATCAGCATCGGCTGCAGCTGATAGGATGAGGACATTCTTACTGGTGTCCTGTGAGCGAAATACATACTTTGTATAACGTAGAGGCGATATGATTTGCGGTGGATAGCCGACAAGAGAGGTATCAAGGCGATGCTCTTTTGGTGGATAATCTGGTGGTGTCAGCCGGGGGAGGCCTGCCTGTTCAAAAAGGGCAAGTAAATCACTTGGCCAAAACTCTCGTACAACCTGTTTTGTGTAGGGATTGTCTAAATCATCAGTGCGATAACCGCTTCGGGTATCAATAGCGATACTACGATGAATACGGCAGGTAGTAATTGGTGAGACACCTGGTATAAACCAGGCGAGTTCAGTATGAGGGCAATGGGGGCCTGGTAAATATCCTGATACACTGCATACAGGAATTTGCTTTACCGTTTTAGGGGCTGGCTTAGGTACAATTCTATCTTTATAAGGTATGGTTGCGAGTATACTGTCGGCAATAGTAAAGAATAAAGGTGTTGCAAGTGATCGACCTATAAAAGCATTATTGCCAAGTCCATCAAAATTACCAATCCAGACACAAAGTACATAGCGATCAAAAATACCGACCGTCCAGCAATCTTTAAAACCTATCGAGGTACCAGTTTTAAAAGCAACAGAAGTATCTTTATTTCCAGTAGGGCGGGTGTCTGGGGGCGGATTTTGTTCCAGCATCGTACGGACGATAAAAGCGGACTCCTTGCTAAACAGTTCATGAGGGGTAAAATAAGGCATGCCACATGCATCAGAAAGGGTGTTATCTTCTGCTATACGGACATGTTGTTCAAGTCCATCATTTGCCAGTGCTGCGTAGAGTGTAACAAGCTCAAATGGTGTAACTTCTGCACTGCCAAGAACGATTGAAAGACCATAGGTGTCTTTTGGTTTTAGACCTTGTATGCCACCTCGTATAAGAAAATCATAGAGGTCAGGTTCGTGTATTTGTCGTGCCAGTGTTATGGCTGGAATATTGCGGCTCTCGGTAAGTGCACTCCAGGCTTTAATGGGGCCTTTATAGATGCTGTTATAGTTGTCTGGTGTGTATTCACTAAAACTGGAAGGTGTATCTTTGAGCATAGTTGCATAATGAATGATTCCCTGCTGTAAGGCAAGAGCATAGATAAATGGTTTTAACGTGGAACCGGGAGATCGCTTTGAAATATTTGCATCAACTTGCCCCTGTATGCTGTCGTTATAAAAGCCTGCTGAGCCAATATCAGCAAGTATATGCATAGTGGTATAATCAAGAAGGAGTACGGCTGCGTTTTGTACTCCCAGGTGATGATTTTGGCGTAAATACTGCTGTATACGATAGGAACAGAGATTTTGCAGTGTTGTATCGAGTGTTGTAGGTATAACTCCTTGGGGACGTGCCGGATTGTTTCCTTGTTGAGACTGCCGTTTTTGCTCAATCATACGGGTAAAATGCGGAGCGTGATCAGGAAAGCGACAGGTAAGATCTGGAGGTAACGAAATAAAAGTCTGTAAGTCAGTGTCCTGGGGATTAACTGCAATCCATTGTTCAAAAAGGCGTTGCCGTGCATCGAGTAGTGCTTGTGGTACTGAAGCGAGTGATGGTGTGCGTGCTGCTGGATTTTGTGGTATGACGCAAAGCAATAGTTGCTCAGAAATATTGAGCTGTTCTATTCCTTTTGCAAAGTAATAGCGAGCGGCAGTTTCAAAGCCTTCGATATTTTTGCCACAAGGAACCAGATTAACGTATGCGTCAAGTATCTCTTGTTTTGAGTACAGAAACTCTAAACGAAGTGCTAAAAATATTTGGAGTAATTTGCCTCGTATTGTTTTTGTATAGAGGTGGTATTTAAGTTTTGCCGTCTGCATGGTAATGGTTGACGCACCAATACGACGGCTATGATGTATATAGGTTTCGGTGGCAGCACGGACGAGTGCTACAGGGTTAATGCCACAATGAGAGTAAAATCGTTTATCCTCTTGCAATAAGAGCGCCTGAATAAATGACATTGGATACTCTTCTATTGGTTTATATACCCGGTAATTTTGATCAGGAGTGAGATAGATATGTAATAGGGTACCATTGCAATCTGCATAGGTACCCGAAAAAGGAATGCCGTACAAAATATGGCGTTTGTGTGATACTAAGTAATCACAGCCAATAAAAGCGGCAATACAGAAGAGTATTGCCGCTATGCACCATATTTTTTTATGGATGACACGTAGCATTATTTGCCAGTTATCTTTAGTGTCTTTTGTGGCTGTATTGCACGGATAGTATTGTCATACATAGCCTGTGCAAACAAAGGCGGGACAGAGAAGGATCCGGTGTTGATTGCTTTTGCCTTGTACGTAAATGACTGTAAATCGGTGTTTGCTGTAGTAAATAATACCAAACGGTCTTCGCGTACATCAACATAGTCGATTGGTCCTTCGTGTTCGGCTTCGCGTACAGATGTAATATCAGCTTCTAATCCTGCTGACAGTAAATCTACTATGGCAACATTTTTAATGACAGGTCGCTTTGCATTTACAGTACGATACCACACTCGGATACATACAGTGTCACCAATATGGATATCCTCAAGAGAGAGTGGCTTTAAGTCTTCTGTTAAGAATTCACGATACACTTCAATACCATCTTTTGTCTCTTTTTGGATTGCTTCGTGCATAAATCCTGCATGAGTAACTTGATAGAACAATGGGATCTTTTCGTTGTTGCCAAGCAGAAGCTTTTCGGCATTACCTGCAAAATCTGCACTAAAGACTGCTTCACCTTTTGGGGTAAGCGTTGTTTTATCTTTACCAATAGTTTGGGTTATGGTGTATTTGCCATGTGCGGCTCCCGGCACTGCTGCAAGATAGTCTTGCAGGGCTATGAGTGTCATGGCTGCAGAGAACGAGGTATAGTTATTGCCTGATAATTCCTTTTCGATTGTCGTAAGTTGATCGATAGATATATCTTTAAGCCGCTCTGGGAAGTGTCGAGCAATCAGTTCCAAATACAGCGAAGCAAGGTACAATGGATCAACGAATGGGAGACCTTCATCTTCCTTAAACTGTACATTTCTTCGTATTTTTGACAGCAATGCAGTAGCTTCGTTATCTTGCTGTAACATCTTATATGTAGCAGCAAGGAAGATGCTTGAGAGGATAGTGCGGGCACTTGCATCATTGCTTTGGATTTGCATCATCTCATCATTTTTACGGAGATTTTCGATAAAACTTGTAGTAACCATCTGATTACGTGTAAGTACATAAATGCTAAAGGCTCTACCATAAATAGAAGACTCGACTGCATGTACTTTGAGGGCATCAAGCAGGCGATCCATAAGGGATGCAGGAACGTAATAGCCACGCTCTCGTGCATCAGTAAGGAACAGTGCACAATACGCATCAAGCGAGTCGTAGCTATATGACATGTTTGTCCAATAGCCGATAGTACCATCCTGTTTTTGACGTGCTTGCAAAATAGCAATCACATTATCTACCGCCTGTTGTGCATCGGCACGTGTCTTTGCACTGTCTTTAAGCAAATCAGGGAACAAATATGGATATGCTGCACTGGTTACCTGCTCAGAACAGCCATATGGATATGTATCAAGATAGAAGAAGAGCCCTTTTGCAAGTGCGAGTGGTAGATACGATAATGACACTTGCCGTGTTGCATACTCATCATATAATTTGCGATTTACATCAATGGTATCTGAGTCTTTTCGCAGCGCTCCACTGGTAAGCCAAACTTGATAAGGGCTTGCGGGGCGTACGCTCAGTGTTGCACAGGTTTTTACTTCTTCTTTTGCAGACGATGCAATAAAGTCGAGACTGGCTCCACCAACGATATCATTAGCTTTTACTTTAAATGTTGCAGTTGCATCTTGCCCTTCATTGATGTGTAAGCTTACTCGGGTATCACCAATAATAGATAAATGTTTGCTGGGGAGTACGCTCAATGTAACTGGAGCATTTTGTCCAGAGTTCTTTTCGTTATTGGTAACGGTAACTGATATGTCACATTCATCTCCAGGAGAGGCAAACAGTGGTGTGTTTGGTACGATTACAAACGTATTTTTGACGGTTGTAGATGTGCGGGCAACACCTAGGGTTGTATCAGAGACAGCAACTGCCATAACACGGAGCGTGCCATTAAAGTAATCTGGTATGTGGTAGGTGACACTGCGGGTTGTAGTATCGCTATCGATAATACCAGACCAATAGGCTACCGGTTTGTTTTGTTTACGTTTAAATGGGTTGAGGTTGTGAGCAAGCATATCATAGCCAGCACCACCACCGGTTGCGGTTACGGTTTTAAGTATTTTATATTCAGGAAGAACCAAGTCTAATAATTGAGTTGTCGTTACTTCCAAAGCCCGCTTTTTATAAAAAGAAGAAAGCGGATCAGGAGTGGTGTACCGAGCTACTTGCAAAATTCCTTCATCTACAGCAAAGAGTGCAATCTTACCTTTTTGAGATGTCTTATACTGTATTGTATAATCCGTTCCTGGTTTTACTTCGTCAGGTACGGTAAGAGTAATATTATTCTGCTTGTCTTTAAGACTTACAGAGAATGGAACTGCCGCATAACAGAATGGGCTCATGTAAATTTCTGGTGAGTTATAGTTACGTGAGTACATGACAGTGACATATCCATTGCCTTCCAATTCTTTAGGAACGGTGATGGTCTGTACGGTAGAAGATCCATTTGAGGTAAACCATTTGTATGCATACACCTTGTCACGTTCGATTGCGATAAGTCCGGAACCTGCATATGGCGCCTTGATAAACAGCTGTATCTGCTCACCATGGCTAAAGTCCGATTTAGAAGTTTTTATTTCTAGTTCTGCTGTGCGTGAGAGGCTGCGCTGGATATTCTTTTCACCAATGACAGAATAAGTCGTTTTTGCCAGCTGCAATCCCTGTTCGTTTTCGAGTATCAATACGAAGTCACCTTGAGTATCTACTGGCAGTGCATACTGTAATCCTGATGCAGGAATAGAGATGGTACTATCAGTAACGGGATACTCTTTTTTGACTGATTGATATTTGTATACACCATTTGGCTGTTTGACCAATACAGAAACATAGCGGTTTTCGAGAATACGTAGTTTAATATTTTGTACAGCTATCTGCTGCAAGTTAGGATCAATAGCGATAAAACTCATGATACGCTTTGTATCTTTAGTCATATATGACAGGTCACCATCAGATTTTACACCGACCATGTAATCCAGCGGAGATACAAACGTTTGTACCTCGGAAGCGACACTTCGACCGCTGCCTTTTTCATATCCTTCGGTATAGACGCGCAGGCGATATGATGCATTTGTAAACTTATGAATATCTATATCAAATGTGGTATGACCGTTGTCATCGGTTTCCTGTTCACTAAGCAATTCACTATAGGAGTTGGTTGTGTTGAGAGGATCAATAAACTGATAGCCTTTGTACTTATTAAAGGTTGGGAAGCCTGGTGTGAGTTCCATTTGTGCTTTTACGGTATTACCGGCAGCAGGTGTACCAAAGAGATTGCGTAAGGTGACTTGGGCACTCAGGTTACCAGGTTTTATCCAGCCTTCATTGGGGAGTGGATCAAATGTTGTTGCGATAGACAGCGTATCCGGTAAAAACTCTTCAATTTTGACACTCTCGCTACCGAGATAGGTGCGTTTTGTTATTTTGCCATCTTTTTTAGTAAGCAAATATACAGATACATCGTAGACACCGGTTGGAGAATAATCCTGAGTGGTAAAGGCGATTTCCTCAAAGCCGTCAGCGCCAAGACTAAACTCTTTATTTGCAATTTCGGTGCCATTAGGATCGGTGATAGTATAGGAAAGTGGGGTACCTTCGATACGTTTATTCCAGTTGCCTGCTTTAATAATAAGTCCAATATGCGCTTGATCGCCTGGGCGATAAATGCCTCTGTCTGAGAAGAGGTATGCATGGAGTTTATCAGGATCGGATGTACCGTACTCACCACCAGTTTCAAAGTTAGAGTAATCCAAAGTACGATCACTATTAGTATACGGAATAAATGCCAGATCATTTCCATATTGCATGGTGATTGCAACTGGGGTGTGGTTGTTGGTCTGAGTAGGGAGTGCAGGTAGTTGTGCATGTCCGTCACCTGCTGTGTAAGCAGTAGAGAGCACATTACCGTTACGTGCAATTACCTGTACCTGTACAGAGCCAACAGGAGCCCCTGTTGCAATTGACTGTACAAATATATCACGAGAGTTATCAGTACTCTTTTTTACAAACGTACCAAGGTCAGAGATAAGAATAAGTCGCTTATCGGTGTAGTTATTGTCTTCATCACTGACTTGGAAAATGAACAATCCATTACGGAGTCCTTTTGCATAGTCATTTTGTAACAGGTTAGAAAAGTCAAAGCCGTGGTATTGTACTTTACTTGGATCAGATGATGGGAATTCGAATGTCTGCTGATATTTTTCACTGACGTTATCGGCTCCAAAATTATAACTACCAAATCGGAAGTTTTTCATATTGCCATTTGATGTTGAGACTATATGATTTAAGTCTTCCGGTTTAAGCCGCCATACGGTAAAGCATACTTTATCAATGCCTCTGGTATAGACAGGAATAATATGACTGCCCTGCATAGAAAGCATAGTACCTTCTGACAGGATCGAAACTTCTTTTGGATAGTTTTTTACGCGGAGGATACTGAGATATGGTTTTGCCAGGTAGTAGTCGCCATAAAAATGTGCACCTTCTTTTATTTGTATATACAAATAGCGGCCTGGTGTGGCATGTACTTTATAAGAGATAAGTGAGCTGTATTCCAGTTCAGTTGGAAGTGCTTGCAACTCAAGCTGTTTTGATTTGCTCAATACATCTGCGGTTACATCATCAATGTACATCCATTCATAATTTTTAACGGCCTTATGTCCTGGGGCTGCTGGAAGATCTACAGGAAGCTCATAGACAGCAAGCTTAGAACTAAGATTGTCAGTACTTATTTTTGCAGTTGTTTGTATAGATATGATTTGTTCATAATTTTGTTCTTCATCTTTTACCAATGAAAAATCTATGTCACTGATGTTGGCATAAGACTCTGATCCAGGAATCGTAACAGAGGCTTTTAAATCCTTGAGCGGTGTACCGCCTCGAGTTGACTGTAATCCAGGTTTGACTGTAATAAGCATCTCTGTATCTTTTGCAGGTACACCGAGGGACTCTGATGCAACATAAAGCGTACACTTATTTTCACTGAGTCCAGTGGTAAAGGAGTAAGAGCGTTTTTCGAGCTGACCGCTTTTTTGGACTTTCATATCAGGAATAAGCGTAATAAGTTTGTCGATTTCAGCATCATTGATGGGGAAGTTCGCTTGTATTTCAAATGAAATACGCTTTACAGAAGGATCTTCTGGATCTACTTCAAACTCGGCGTTGCAAATTTCTGCATAAAAACTTGGTGCTTCAATAGTTGTTGTATAGTTTTGTAACTGAACATGATCAGCAAAAAGTGTCTTTGGGAAGGTAAAGGAATAAGAAGTTCCGAGGCTCCATTCTTGTTCTGGTGTAAAAACAAGAATATTTGTGTCTTGCCAACTCCAGGTACCAGGGATATCAGGTTTGATAGGTATTTTTTGTGTAACCGGTTGTGAGATAGCATCGGTTTTAATAACAGAGCCATAAAACTCAAAGGAGACTGCCTGTTTTGGATTATCAAGCAAGTCAAATAATTCAGAAGATTCATATCCTACTGATATTTTTGAAGAGCCTTTTGATGTTATAAATCCTATCGTAGAAAAAAGTATGCTCAAAAGTATTTTTAAGACAATAATACCTATAATAACAAAACAAGTGATTTTTCGTGCTTTTTTTAACTGTGGTGTTGTTCCATGAATGAATGCATGTATACTTTTTACCCATTGTGGTGGTGTATAAGTACCAAAAATCATTTGGAGCACTTTACCTATTTTTTGAAACAATTTGTTTTTCATAAAGATATCCTTTTGTTTAAGAATCTATACTAATCTATACCTAGAATAACCTATATTATTGGATTATAGCTATAAGCGTAAGGAAGTACAATGTGACAAGCTGAATAAGAGTTGTTGTATAAAGAACATAAGATTTGTACAATGCAGATACTATGAATAAAAACGTTATTGGTGCATTGCTTACATTGGGTGGTGGAGCATGCTGGGGCCTGTCTGGTTGTGTGGGGCAATACTTATTTACCCGTCAAGGAATGACATCATTGTGGCTTGTTCCTATCCGATTGGGATGTGCAGGGATAATTTTACTAACGTATTACTTATGTACTAATCCTTCTTTGGTTTTGGATGTCTGGAAAACGAAAAGTTCTGCCGTCAGAATGATAGTGTATGGGCTTTGTGGTATCAGTTGTTGTCAGTTTTTGTATTTTTTTACTATCCAGTTATCAAATGCAGGAACAGCAACAATCATTCAAAATGTATCACCTGTAATCATTTTGGCTGTCATTTGCTTACAAGAGCGGCGACTTCCTCGTGTTCTTGAGATTGTAGCTATTGTCTTGGCTGTAGGTGGTGTGTTTATGCTTACGACACATGGTAATCCTCAGTCTATGGTTCTGAGCCCCGCGGCGTTGATATCTGGTTTGGGCTGTGCGTCCTGTGTCGTTATTTATACGATGACTCCGGGGCAATTACAAAAAAAGTATCCGACTCCCTTATTGCAGGGGTGGGCGTTTCTCATGGGCGGAATTGCCTTTGCTTTGCTGTTTCAGCCTTGGAAGTTGCATTATATACCATCATTCCTTGGGGTACTCGGTATATTATTTGTTATCCTGATCGGAAACGTTTTGGCATTTAATTTGTATATGACAGGTTTGACCTATATTGGTCCAGAAAAAGCAAGTTTGTATAGCTTTGCAGAACCAGTAACGGCAGCTATTATCAGCAGCACTTTTTTAGGTTCTCAATTTACCTTATGGGATGCTGCTGGTTTTGTGTGCATTTTTTTGATGTTAGTGGGGTTATTTATAAATAGTATGAAGAATGCGTAAATAGTACATTGTGCAGCAAATGGTGCATAAGTTGCGGTATATTGCAATGATTAGAATGTAAATGATTATAATGACATTTTATTACACGAACGAAAGAATATTGTAATCAATCGATTGACAGGTTTAAGTTTTGCGATTACAGTAATATGCATAGGAATAAAAGATTTTGAAAGTACTGAAATAAAAAACGGTATTTGCAAAATGAGGAGGTTTTTTTTATGAAAAAAACATTAGGAGTTGCTGTATCATTTGTTCTTGCTGCATCATGTATTTTTGCTGGTGGTGCTAGTGATGGTGCATCAAAGAAGGTTCTTAATAAGGACAAACCATTTGTATTCTTCAATCGTCAGCCATCTGATCCTGTAAGCGGAAGCATTGACATGGATTCTATGAACTGGAACGACAAGACTTACTATGTTGGTTTTGATGCTGCTGGTGGTGGTGCTGTACAGGGAAAGTTGATTGTTGATTATCTTGCAAAAGCAGATATTTCAAAACTTGACCGCAATGGTGATGGTACTATCGGTTATGTATTGTGCATTGGTGACGTTGGTCATAATGACTCAAAAGCTCGTACAGAAGGTATCCGTAAGGCCCTGGGTACTTGGAACGGCTCAACAAATCCTGGTGAAGCAAAAGAAGGTTCTGCTGTAGTAGGTGGAAAGACTTATAAAGTTGTCGAACTTGAAGGAAAGGCAATGACTGGTACTGATGGTTCAACATGGAATGCAAATGCTGCAACTGATGCTATGACTGGTTGGGCAACAAAATTCAATACACAGATTGATATGGTTGTTTCTAACAACGATGGTATGGCTATGGGTTGTCTCCAGGCTTCTAACTTCCCAGCTGGTGTTCCAATTTTCGGTTATGATGCAAACGCTGATGCAATCGAAGCAATTGGTAAAGGTCAGTTGACAGGTACTGTTTCTCAGAACGTTGATGCACAGGCTGCAGGTACATTGCAGGTTCTCCGCAACTTGCTTGATGGTTTGACCGGTGCAGATGTTTATAAGAAAGGTATTTCTGAAGCAGACCAGTATGGTAACAAGATTTCTGCTCCAGTAGATTATGTTTCTACAACAAAAGCTTTGCTTGCTGCAAACTCTGGTGTTAACTCTTCTAACTGGAAACAGTACACAGCTGGTAACCGCGATGCTGGTATCAAGCAGTCAAATGCTCCAGAAAAGAAAGTTCTTTTGACCATTTACAACTCAGCTGATAACTTCCTTTCATCTTCATATCTGCCTGCATTGCAGTACTATGCACCACTTTTGAACATCAAATTGACTGTTGTTCAGGGTGATGGACAGAATGAATCAAGCTGCTTGGACAAGTTTACAAACTTGAACAACTATGATGCATATGCTGTTAACATGGTAAAGACAAACTCTGGAAAAGATTATACTGACAAACTTAAGTACTAATCATTTCTGATTAAAATGACATGCAGGGACTACCCTGCATGTTTTTTTTCTTTTTTCTGGGACTGACTCACAGCTATGTACAAAATATGCTGTGATGTAGCGTGTCCCTTTTATGTGTTACATAATATAATTAGCATTTCCGCTAATTGGTCTTTAATCAAATCCATGGAGAGAATAATGGATAATGATATAGTTCTTCAGATTAAAGGTCTGTCAAAATCTTTTGCAAAAAATAAAGTTCTTGATGGCATCAATCTGTCGGTAAAAAAAGGTACCGTTATGGGTCTTATGGGCGAAAATGGTGCTGGCAAATCGACAATGATGAAGTGCTTGTTTGGTATCTATGCAAAAGACGAAGGTCAGATTTTACTGAATGGAAAACCAATAGATTTTAAAAGTCCTAAAGAAGCTCTTGAGAGCGGTGTTGCAATGGTTCATCAGGAATTGAACCAGTGTCTCGATAGAACTGTTATAGACAATTTGTTTTTAGGACGTTATCCAACACAATTTGGTGTTGTTGATGAAGTTAAGATGATGAAAGATAGCCTTGCACTGTTTGACTCTCTTAAAATGAACGTCAATCCAAAAACTATTATGCGTACCATGTCAGTTTCACAACGACAGATGGTCGAAATTGCAAAAGCTGTTTCATATAATGCTAAAATCATTGTTCTTGATGAGCCGACTTCTTCATTAACTGAGCCGGAAGTAAGAAAATTGTTTTCTATTGTAAACGACCTCAAAAAGCAGGGCGTTTCATTTGTATATATATCCCACAAGATGGATGAGATTTTCGAGGTTTGTGATGAAGTATCAGTTCTGCGTGATGGTAAAATGATTGTTACAAAATCAATCAAAGAAACCGAAATGAATGAACTGATAGCAGCAATGGTCGGACGCTCTCTGGACAAACGATTCCCTGATGTTGATAACACACCAGGAAGAGACTATTTTGAAGTACGTGGTTTGTCTACAAAGTACGAACCTTTCCTCAAAGATATTTCATTTACTGTACGTAAAGGTGAGATCTTTGGCTTATATGGTCTGGTTGGTGCTGGTCGTAGTGAGTTATTGGAGTCGATTTTTGGTATTCGTACTATTTCGTCCGGCGAACTTATTCTTGATGGCAAAAAACTGCATTTTAAGAACTGTAAAGAAGCTATGGATTATAACTTTGCCCTTATTACCGAAGAGCGAAAGCTTAACGGTATGTTTGGCAAGGATACGATAAAATTCAATACGGTTATTACTAACCTCAACGGATATAAAACGTTTGGTGTTTTGTCAAATCGTAAGATGCAGGAAGCAGCCGATCGAGAAATTAAAATTATGAATACCAAATGTGTTTCTTCTGATGAGTTGATAACAGCCTTGAGTGGTGGTAACCAACAGAAAGTTATCTTTGGTAAATGGCTGGAGCGTTCACCAGATATCTTCCTTATGGATGAACCTACTCGTGGTATTGATGTTGGTGCTAAATACGAGATTTACCAGCTGATTATCAATATGGCAAAACAAGGTAAAACAATCATTGTTGTTTCCAGCGAAATGCCGGAAATTCTTGGTATTACTAACCGAATCGCTGTTATGTCAAATCATCGGCTTGCTGGTATTGTTGATACAAAAGATACCGATCAGGAAGCATTGCTGAGACTTTCAGCTAAATATTTGTAATGAGGTACGATTATGGCAAATCAGTTGGATGAACTTAAATCATTTGATGATGATTCTAAACTTGTCGAATATAGCGAAAAGCTGAATGAGCTTCGCAAAGATGGTGTTAATAAGGTTACGGAACTGCGTCAGGCTATTGCTGCTGCAAAAAAGAACAAGATGCTTGATGCTGAGACTCGCGTTAAGATTATTAATAATTACAAAGAGCAGATTGTAAAAGCTCAGGAAATTGCTGCTGCTAATAAGGCAGAAGATAAACGACTGACCAAAGAAGCAGTTGCTTATGCAAACGGCTTGGCAAAGAATTATCAGGCTCAGGTAAAAGAAGTTGCTGATAAAGAAGCTGCTGTTTGTAAAAAAGACTATGAAGAGGCTGTTGCAAAAATTGTTGCTGATGGCCAGCGCAAAGAACAGGAAATTGTAAATAGTAAGTCAGATACACTCAAGGAAGATCTTGCTGCACATAAGTTTGAAGTAAAATCTGCTTTGGCTGATGCTAAGAGTCACTATAACAATGGATTGTATCGCTGTAAGACAGCTATTCACCAGGCTTTTGTTGATCACGTACAGAAGAACATTAGCTTACGTAACAGTAAGACTAACTTTGGCGAAGATTTTCAGCTTGGCTTGAAAAACTATGCATACCAGTTTACGCCACAGAAATTCTTTTTGGCAAATGGTCTGTACATTGCCATTTTGATTTTCTTTATCGTATGTATTATTCTTGCACCAATTTCTGGTAACGGTAATTTGTTATCATTACCAAATATCTTAACAATTCTTGAACAGTCTTCTGTCCGTATGTTCTATGCTTTGGGTGTTGCAGGTTTGATTTTGCTTGCAGGTACCGATTTGAGCGTTGGACGTATGGTTGCTATGGGTGCTGTTTGTACTGGTTTGATTCTTCATCCAGGTACCAATATTGTTACATTCCTCGGTCTTGGTCCTTGGGATTTTACGGCACTCCCAATGCTCAGCCGTGTTTTACTGTCAGTATTTTTGTCTGTTGTGCTCTGTTCTTTGTTTACTGCAATTGCAGGTTTCTTCTCTGCATATTTCAAAATGCATCCGTTTATTTCAACATTGGCAACACAGCTTATCATTTACGGTTTGTTGTTCTTTGGAACAAGTGGAACACCAGTAGGTTCTATTGATGGTAAAATTAAAGATTTGCTTGGTGGTCGCTGGATTTTGGGATATGTTGGTGATGATCTGATTACCTTCCCTAAATTGATTATTCCTGCGGTTATTGCAATTATTATTGCTTGGTTTGTTTGGAATAAGACTACCTTTGGTAAAAACATGTATGCTGTCGGTGGTAATGCTGAGGCTGCTAGTGTTAGTGGTATCAGCGTATTCTGGGTTACGCTCCGTGTATTTATAATGGCTGGTATTTTCTACGGTTTTGGTGCTTTCTTTGAGGCATTTAAGGCTAATGCGAGTGCCGGCACTGGTCAGGGCTATGAAATGGATGCTATTGCTGCTTGTGTTGTCGGTGGTATCTCATTTAATGGCGGTATTGGAAAGATTGGAGGAGCAGTACTTGGTGTTATTATCTTTACTGGTTTGACTTATTGTCTCACCTTCTTGGGTATTGATACCAACTTGCAGTTTGTATTTAAGGGCTTGATTATTTTGGCTGCTGTTTCTCTTGACTGTGTTAAGTATCTGAAACGTAAATAGTTTGTTACACTGTTAGTAAATTAAAAGGCTTGGTTTCTGATAAGGGAATCAAGCCTTTTTTTATAGGGTGTGAGTAATTGATCTGTAGTACAATGTCACCCAGACCCTCTGGGGTAGACTGACCCACGGTCACACACATGGCTTACCCATGGTCACACACATCGCTAACCCAGCATCACACACATGGCTATCCCAGGGTCACACATCAACTGTTACCTGCCCCCCTGGGCTTGTGAAAGATATATGAAGAAAGTAATGTAGAGTATAGAGAACATGGGAGAGGTGCATGGTTTTTAAGTTATTTATATACTAATTAATTGCTATTGTTTGCTATGCATCAGGTAATAGGTAAAGAGTCAAAAAATGAAGATAGTATTGCTTATTTTAATCATAGATTTATTATTTATATCATGTGGCGGACGAAAAATGTTTAGAAGTCCGACACCAGGCTTTGGTTTTACCTCAAAAACTTATAGCGTAGACGAATCTTCTCTTGAGTATCAGATGGAATTGGCACTTTTAACCACGGATGATGATGAATGCTATCGAGAAGTTGAGGAACTGCTGAAAAAGGGTGCAGATCCTAATTCAAAAGTTGGACAATTCAAATGGATAGACACAAATCCATTATGGAAAGTTTGCGCAAATAAGAGATTATTAGAGCTATTTATTTCTTATGGAGCAGACGTAAAAAAAAGGCCATATATAGCAAAAGCTATAGCAGGTAGAATTGCAACTTCTAAAGAGCAGTATAATGAATGGAAGAAGGAAGGATACGCAATCATTGGTCTTGAAGAATCCCTTTTAGAAGTTGTAACAATTCTTTTGAATAATGGAGCTGACCCAAATTTAAAATGGATTGGAGGAGAAAAAGTTCTTATTCCTGCCACTGATTGGAACTATCTTCGTTATTTCAAAAAGCATGGAAAACTTCCAATAAATAATGCAATAAAATATAATGCAATAAAACTTGCAACTTTATTACTTAATAATGGTGCAATTCTGGATGAGGATTCATTAAAACTTGCTACCGAAACGACAGAACGTACTGGCTCCTCTGAAATGGAGGATCTTGTAAAACAACAATGGGAAATTCAAATGCGTACACGATAAATTCTTTTGAAAATGAAAACCTTAATACTATTTGGAGAGGGTGGTCAAAATGAAGAAAATAGTTATTTCTGTTTTTGTACTATTTTGTATATTTAGAATTACTGCTTTTGAATATTCGTTTACTGATTTATCTGGTTTCTTTCTTGATGAGCAAGAAAAAGACTATATTGTCAAAGAAAAGACAAATATATACGACAAGAACTTTAATGTTATAGGGACAATAAAGAAAACTGAAGTTTTTAAATCAAATGGCTTTGCAGAAATTTTAATGTATGATAATGGGGAATATTTGGGAAAGCAAAATCTGATAAAATATAAAGATGGCTGGTTACTGGATTCAGATATACTATTAAATGACAGTGACATTCATTTTACAAGTTATTTTACTGAGAAATATATATGGACTTCAGTATATTCAAATGTAATAGTAAATTCCGCTAATCCAATAGAGGCAATTCAAAAAGTGTCTCGTTTTTGTAGAGATTATCCAATAGGTATTGAGGACTTTTTTGTTACACTTCCCTTATTTGAAATGGGGAATTCATTTTTAAATTGTAACATTAATAATAGTGAATATTATTTAAGAATTTTTGAAGTAAAAAATGTGAATGGTATATACATAGTAAAGTGCAGTCCATGTAAACGTTTTTTACAGATAAATCTGATGGATGAAAATATTCCAAACCTTACAATTAATAAAGAAGATAAGATAATTACGTTAAAGATTAAAATTGATAATAATCATCTATTTGTTTCTAATAAAGATGATTTATTGATACAGGAATTTATGCAGGTTAGTCCGGATTGGTTACGTATGTTTTCTGATTATATTAATACTGGCGTAAAAACAGATTCCTTAGAAGCAATTGAGCATAATGAAAAAACAGTAAGCTAAAACGAAAGAATTTCCCTGTATCGATTAGTTTTCCTAGTTTATTGAGACTGTGCCTCTTGTATTACTAATGGATAAAATGTTATGTTGTGCAAATCAGGAGGTAAAAATAATGCTTTTTAGACATTTAAAAAAATCATTGTGGCTTGCAACTTTAGTATTTACTATGGCTACAGTGAATCTATTTTGTGACGAAAGCTCATACGATGAAACGTATGATGAGTCTGATCTTGTCTATTTCTATTGGGATACTGCATATCACTCTTATAAAGCTTATGCAGAATACAAGGCAGATTATCTTTATGACTCTGGAAATACAGAGGATGCTTTTTGGTATTATCGTTCTCTGGCATACTTTTATCCCAAATTTTACAAAGGCTGGTGGGGAATTATAAGATGTTTTTCCGGTGACTTTGCAAATCTTGATTTTGTCGATAGTGAAATTCTTATTGAAAAACTGGCAAAGTCTGATTATGCAACAGCTCGCTCAAAAAACGAAACTGATGTCCTTGCACAATGGAATGTACAACTTCCTGCAATTCAGAAGGCCCGGGAAGAGAGAGCTGCTCTTGAAGCAAAAAAACGTGCAGATAATTTATATAACATGAAATTTGTACGGCATAATGGTGTTCTCGAGCAGTATAATGGTAGCGATCCAGAAGTAATCATTCCAGAAGATGTTACCGTAATTGGGCAAGCTGCGTTTAGACAAACCTGTGTAAAAAATGTTGTGTTTCATAAGAATGTAAAAGAAATCCAAAAAGATGCTTTTGCAAATTGTAGCGGATTAAAAGGAATTTCAATACCCTCTACGGTCAAAGTAATTGGCGAGGGCGCATTCTGCCAGTGTATGAATCTTGAGAGTGCAGAAATCCCTGGCACCATAGAAGTGCTGCCAAATAATTTGTTTCAGGGATGTAAGCGACTGACAAATGTGCGGATCGGTAAAGGTGTTAAAGAAATTGGTAAAAGCTTTACTTCCTGTGAATCCCTATCAGTTATAACGATACCTTCTTCTGTAGAAAAGATTGGAGACTTTGCTTTTTCTGCCTGTACAAAGCTTACAACGATTTCTATTATGAGTGACACGGTGACGGTCGGTAAACGTACATTCTTTGGAACGCATCTAGAAAATAAAGAAAAAATGATTGAGCGCTTTGGCGAAGAGGCTTTTAAATAAGTAATAAACAGTACTATGAGGAAATTTACAATGAAAAAACTATTTTTATCGATTATAGCTTTGGGAGCAGTGTTAGCAGCTCCTTTGTTTAGTGAAGATTTTGGTGATGGTGAGCCTTCATGGTTTACACAGGACATAACTGTTGATGAGCATGAAATAACACGTAAAAATGCAAATGGAGACTGGGTGCCATTTATCGACAAGACCTTTTCTGCATGTGCAAATGTAAAAATATCGGATACTGTTCAGTCTTTGGAAGACGCTCGTACTGCAGCAGAAAAGGTCGCTGCTGAAAAGCTGACTACATATCTAAAGTCCCACAAAGAGACAAAAGCTCTTGAAAAGACTCCTGTCCTAGCAAAATGGCGGTATGATGATTCGCTTGCCAATGGAGGAGCATATGTTCTTGTTCAAGTTGTAGCAAGTATAGAAAAACCGAGAGCTCAAGCAAAAGTCATTGATTATAAACAGTCAATTGCAGAAATGTCATACGATTTACCTCGTGTATTACTATGGGGCAAAGATAAAATGACACTTGTTGATAAGATTAGTTTTGGCTCACAGGAGTCTATAGAGAGCCATAGAATTACGTTTGCAGAGGGAACTCGACAAGTAAGAGGTAAAGATTCTGCTTACTATCCAGATGGCACTTTAGTATATGATACCGTTCAAAAGTTTAAAAATGGCTCGATGAGTTTTAGCATAAAAAATAGTATTAAAAACCGTAAGACACTCATCGTTATACGAACAGATGTTAATACAGACAATAAAGAGCTTGTGCTTACCTATAACGGAAACAAGTATACTGCAAACATCGAAAAAGATACGGGTAATCATTGGCGCAATCTTTGTTTTGAAATCGATGAGTTTGTTATAACCGAATATAGACCTGCCTTTACGATAGAAAGTACTTATGAGTATCAGGGTGTGGCTACAATCAGTATATATCAGTTGTTATAAAAGCATGAGTACAAGGGGCTGAGACTGCCCCTTGTTTTGTTTTACATACTGTGTTGTTATAGAGACTATAAGGAAAATGGATATGAAAAAACAGCTTATGACATTACTTTTTTCTGTACTCACTGTAGTACTTTTTATCTCCTGTGCTTCTGTCCCTCGGGAGGCTCCGTCGCTTGACGGTGTGTATTCCTATGATTTTGAGCGCTATGTTGACTGTGTTGAATATGCGTATACTTTTCAAAGCTATGGTATGGACGCCTATCAAAATATACTCAAAAAATCATGGGGAAACGCAGTCTATATCCAAGATGGAACCTTTGTTGAGCCTGAGACGGGCATCCTTATTTCGATAGCTCCTGATGGGCAAGTTTCGAGCCCAGATAATCCATCTATCAACGGTACGTATGATACAAATGGTGATTTTTTCTTTCAGGGGTATTATGAAGAAAACGGTCAGGTGGTACGGATTACCATTAATGGAACGCTCCTGTATTCTGCAGATGCTGCACGTGCCTCTAAAGCGTATGATGGCAATTTTGTTTTAGTAGATAATGGTACTGAGCGTAAACAAAATGTTACCATTGAAAACGGACTGTATATTTGGGAATACCAAGATAAACAAGATGATGATTTTACTACCTGGCCTACGATTGTCAACGCTGATGGATCGATACACACTGGTTTTGAAATGACGGTGCGATCTGGCATACGAGGGCTTTCTGAAATGCTGGTTTCAAGTACAAATGAAAGCTCTGGAAAGGTGACGCCAAGTGGCTCGATTCAGTTACAGACGATTACACAGTCATACGGTACAGGACAGTCTGGTGAGTCAGAAACGATTACCTATTCAGGTGTTCGTGGCACTGAAAATATGAGCCAGATTACAAAAGCGCAGTCAAATGAATCTACGGTAAAAAGTGCATTCCAAAAAAGAGCCTCTCAAGGGGCTCTTACCCTAAAGGGTACTCCCCCAGAGTGGTACTCTGATTTTATCATGAATGATGATCTGTATTTATATGGCTCAGCTCGTAAAACTCATGATGATAGTGCAACGGCACTCAAAATTGCGGAAATTACTGCTGCAAGTCAGATACGATCAGCTCTTGTCCAAAAAGTGGCAACTCGCTCAGAATCACAAATGACCCAAACACAGGGAGAGGCTTCGCAATCTGAGTCACGGTTTTTCCGCTCAATGGACAGTTTTTCTCAAATACCTATACCGTATACAGTAAAAAATAGCTTTTATGATGAGACTACCAGAACAGCCTATGTAGTGGTATCGCTTTTACGAGAAGAAGGTGAAAAATGCCTCTTTTTAGTTAAATAGTATGCGGCGGTGGTAGTAATAAAATACTACCACCGTTTTTTAGACTGGTTCTAGGATTGCCTGGTTAAAACCACATATGCTCAATAAATATCTTGATTCCTATAGCAATGAGGATACTGCCACCAACTATTTGTGCTTTTTCACCGAGTAAAACACCAGTATGTTTACCTAAAAAAACTGCTGGTGTACAAACGATGCAGGTTGTACACCCAATAATGAGTGCTGCTTTATAAATTGGAACAGCAATAGCAACAAGGCTGATACCGACGGCAAGTGCATCGATGCTTGTCGCAATTCCTTGAATCATTAAGGTTTTAAACGTGAGTGTGTAAACAGAGTTTTCTGAGGGAGAAGACTCGTCTTTATGAGTTTTTATTTCTTTTATGCTATCTATGATAGCTTTTATCCCAAGAAAACAAAGTAGTATGAGTGCTATCCAATGATCGATAGATTCGATTTGTTTTTGAAAAAAGGAACAACAAAAATAACCTATGGTAGGCATTATAGCTTGGTAAATGCCAAAAGTTCCGGATATGGTTAATGCATGAGGAATAGAAATACGAGGCATGCTCATGCCGTCAGAAATACTGACAGCAAAAGCATCCATTGAGAGGGCGAGCCCTAATAAAATGATTTCCCAAATAGGCATAAGAAGTGTCGATCTTACATTGGTAATGAAAGAAATAACGCAAAGAAAATAAATATGTTAGCCATCATGCAGAATAAATGGAAAATAGGATTTGTCCATTTGATATGCTTCATAGCATGGAAGAGCTCACCGATAAGATAGGTCACTAAGGCCATTATCAATAGTTTTACGCAAATAACTGGGAGCTGGTCAAATACAAATGCAAACTCAATACAAAGCGTTATCGCCATGAGTACATTGAGTATTTTCATGAACAAAGAGCGATACTTGGATTTAAAAGAGGAGATTGCAATAACCATAAGTGTGCCATATATCCAGTCAAGTGAAAACAAAATCCATGACTTAGTTCCTGTCAGGAACACGAGAGCAAGTAATGATAGCTCGCTTGTATAAGAGAGATAGGAAAAATCATAGGAAAGTATTCTAAATACACGCTTTGCACCATAAGGGGTGAGTGCATGTGCCAGTGTGGACATCAGGTATGCTAAAAAGAGTAATGAACCGGCAAGCGTGTAACTGGTTACCGTAATGGCGTATATTGATTTAGATGCATAAAGTGCGGACTTAACGATTAAGAGTACTAATGCAGTAATAGCGAGACCTGCTCCAATACCGAGCACGATTGAATTAAATAATTCTTCACCAAAGGTAAAATGTTGTTCATTTTCACTTTCGCGAGCGTTACGTTCGGCAGCAGCTTGCGCACGTTTTAAAGCTCTTGCAGCACGTACTTTTGCTTTTTCACTTTTATATGCGGCATCAGCTTCATATTTTGCCTTTAAGCGTTCCGGATCAGCAGAAAACTGAATATGAACCTGACGTATTTCCTCTGCAGCTCTGTCGCGGATTGTTTTAATACGAGAGTTGTATTTGGCTTTGATGGATTTTAATGTTGATTTTCTTATGGCTTTTGCCGCAGCAATATCCTGTCTATTCATTGGTACTGCTCCTTTGTCTAAAAAGTTCATATAAAAGTACACCAGCTGCAACTGATACGTTGAGACTATCTATTTTACCACAGGTAGGGATAGATACAATAGAATCACATTGTTCTTCCAAAAGACGGCCGATACCAGTGCCTTCGCTGCCCATAATGACAGCACTGTGATTGCTGAAAGATAACTGTGTGACATTGGTGCCACCTGCATCTGCTCCATATACCCAAAAGCCAGCTTCTTTTAATTGCTGTGTTGCTCGTACGAGGTTTTTGACGATGGATACAGGTACCCATGCAGCTGAGCCGGCACTACTTCTGGCAATAATTTCACTACCTGCTATATCATTTGCGCCATGACGCTCAGGAATAACGACAAGTGCCGCACCAAATTGATCACAACTTCTGATAATGGCACCTACGTTATGGGGATCTGTAACATTGTCTAATATGATGACCGTTAAAGGTTCTGTACTGTCTTTGTGTTCGATAATCCACTGAGACAAATCTATCATATTATGTTGCGATTGGGCTTCGCCTTCATATGATAAGACAATACCACGATGATCCTGGATGCTTGCTGGTAATGATCGCACCATACTATCAAGTTCTTGTTTTGTCACTTGATTACAAGGTACGGAAAGAACCTGTGCTGCTGAGAGGATTTTCTTTATGCGTGGACCTGGTTTGCTATAAAAGAGTTTAAAACTGCTGACATCGGTATGACGCTCAGTTGCTTGTTTTAGACGTTCTTCTATAGCATGAAAACCTGTTATAATATATTTCACTGTATTATAAATGGCACTTGATTATGCGTTACGACCGCAGCAGTATTTGTATTTTTTGCCAGAACCACAAGGGCATGGATCGTTACGACCGATTTTCTTGCCTTCGCGACGTACTGTTGTTGTCTTTAAGTTACCGACTGAATAGAGCCATTCACCATTAATCTTTTTGAAGTAGCCTGTTTCATGGTGAACATCACGGATTTGTTTGCGAGTGTATGTTGCTTCAAACTCAACAATACCTTCGTCGTCTTTTTCGGTACCTTTTTCGGTATGAAGAATCTGCAATCCGTGCCAAGTTGAAGTCTTGCTCCAATCTTCTGTAGCTTTGCGATCGATCTCTGCAATGTTTTCTGCATGTTCACAGGTATCTATGATAAAATCAATTTCCTGTTTAACATAAGCGGTATAGCGTGCTCTCATCAAAGCTTCAGCTGTGGCAGCTTTTACCGTCTTTTTAATAATTGGTTCGCAGCATTCGCTGTAAGGTTTTCCTGAACCACAAGGACATGTATCTGTTGTTTTACTCATACCGACCAGTATACCAAATCATTGCTAGGCAAGCAATAATATTTATTTCATTTATTTTTTCCAATACGCAGGCATAAAAAAGATAATCATGGTATAGAGTTCCAGACGGCCCGCCAGCATGGCAAAACAGTACCAGAGCTTTACAAAATCGGGTAAAAATCCGTAGTTTTGTGTTGGACCTAAGAGTTTAAAAGCTGGACCGACATTGCCGAGTATGGCAAGTGCTCCCGAAAATGAACTTAGCAAATCAAGGTTGCCCAGGCAACCGATGTAGGTGGTACATGCCAAAAGCAAAAAGTACAAAAAGATAAAGGCTGTAACAGAAAATACAACATCTTTTCGGCCTGCTTTTCCATTGAGTCGTATATTAAATACTCCATGAGGATGGAGCGTACGTTTAATTTCGTTTGATGCTTGTTTACCGAGAACTACCCATCTGACGATTTTGATACCGCCAGCAGTACTGCCAGAGCAGCCACCTAAAAAGAAGAGGACAAATAATATAAGATGGGTGCTTGCAGGCCATATGTCATAGTCTGCAGTAGCAAAACCGGTGGTAGAAATAATGGTAAGTACATGGAACATACTATATCGTATAGATTGTGCGCCATACAGGGGAATGATAGGAATGGCCATGAGTAGTGTCGTAATAGCTACGACAAAACAAAATGCCTTGAATTCTGAATTAAGCCATATTTCCTTAAAATGCCCAGTGATGGCATAAAAGTACATAGTAAAGTTAAGTGCGGCACAAAACATAAAGATGATACAAATCCACTCAATGGCAGGAGAATGGTATGCACCAATACTTTGATTTTGACTAGAAAAGCCACCTGTTCCTAATGTAGAAAAGGCATGTGACAGTGCGTCTATTGGATCCATACCGGCAATACGTAATGCAATTGCCTGCGTGAGAGTGAGGACAACGTAAATAATCCACAGTGCTTTAGCGGTGTTGGTAATCTTGGGGGTCATTTTGCCTTTTTCAGGGCCGGTTGTTTCGGCTTTTATTAATTGAAAGCCACCGACTCCCAAGAGAGGAAAGAGTGCTACTGTCAAGGCTACGATACCCATGCCACCGAGCCAGTGCATTTGGCATCGCCAAAGGTTTATGCAGCGGGGGAGTGTTTCGATTTCGCTGAGAATGGTAGCACCTGTGGTGGTAAAGCCACTGACACTTTCGAATATCGCATCTATGAGAGAAGGAATGTATCCACCGATGTAGAGCGGAAGTGCACCAAAAAGACTGGTGCATGTCCATGCTAGTGCGACAAAGACAAAAGAGCTACGAGTTGAAAAGGCAATATGCTTTTTTTGAGAAGAAAAAAAAGCGATAAGGCTGCATAAAACAGCGATGCTGGCTGGTACAATAAATGCCCATATAGCGTTATATTCTTGATAATAGAGAGCGACACTGATCGGGAGTATAAATGAAAAACCAACGATACCGATTAATATTAAAATAATTCGTATGAACAATAAGGTGGTCATTGATTTTTCCCGTTAAAATGGACAAGAATATCTTTTGTCTTTTCTGCCAGAGTAATAAGTGTAATTTTATCTCCGGTAGAAAGAATCGTGCTACCAACTGGTATTTGATATGATGATGAACCATTTGGCTGTATCAATAAGATAAGAAAAATACCAGCTGATGAAATATCTTTTAAAGCTTTTCCAACGACGGGGGAAGATGCGGATAGAACACATTCTACAATTTCAAGTTCGCCAGTGGTGACCGTATGAATCTCGGTTACGGAACTACCGCGGAGATGACTCATAATACTGTCGACGACAACATCTCGTATAGGTACAGGAACATCAACTCCGATTTTACGGGCAATAGTAGCATAAGCTGAGCTCGCTACCAGGCTGATGGTTTTGCCTACTCCTAAAGATTCAAGATAAGCAGCGACAACCATGTTAAGTTCATGATTGCGTGTCGTGCAGATGACCAAGTCATAATTTTGAAGACCTTCTTCCTGGATAAAAGCTTCATCAGTTACATCTGCACAAAAAACACTTGCGTCAGGAAACTTATCCGCGGCAATTTTTGCTGCGTCACCGTCTTCGTCGACAATTAAAAGGTGATGAGAATTTTGTTTATTGAAAAATTTATATAAAAACGAATTCTTTTTATGTTGAAAGATTTGATCTGCAACAATGGTTCCGATACGTCCGGCTCCAACGAGAGCTACTTTTTTTAATTCTTGTATTTTAGAACCGCATAACCCAAATAGTTCATGCAGGTTTTCTGTTTTTGTTAAAAGCCCGATACTGTCACCGGGATTAAGTGTTGTAGTACCACTGGGTAGAGATGTTTTACCATTTGACTCTACATATGTGATAAGGAATGGCTTGTCTGTCAAACTACGTACATTTTGGAGTTGTTTGCCAGCTAATAAGCTTCCTGTCTCAATGGTAAGACGGGCAAGCTCAAAATCGCCATTGCCAAAGGGGAGCACATCATTGACGGCTCCGTTTTTTACAGCTTCGACTATTACTTTAGCGGCTTCAACGTCCGGGTGAATCATATAGTCGATACCGTACAGCGGTCGATGTTTTTTGTTGTTTTGAACTGAATATTTTTTTGATGCTACTGAAGAGTTGAGGTAATACGCATAATTTCGTACACGTGCAATTTTTAATATGTCTGGATAGACAGCATCGACAAGTGAACAGGTAATCATATTTACCTCATCGTTATCTGTAACACATACCAATGCGGCAGCTTTTGCTATGCCATTGTCTTCCAAAGTTTGCAGACTGTTACCGTCTGCTTGAACAACGGCACAGTCAAGCCTGTTTGAAGCATGCCTGACTGTTTCTTCATCATTATCGATGAGGATGACATCGTTTTTTTCATTGATTAAGCGTTTAGCAAGTTGTACTCCAGTAAATCCAGCACCGATAATGACGATTTTCAATTGTAAATTACTCCGTTATTAGAATTCAGCGGGTACACCACCAACGATGTTTATACGACCATCAGTTGTTGGGCTTACAGGCTGTGGTAATTTTGCAGCATATTGGATAAATACTTCGTTCATGATAAGTCTGAGGTTGTATGAATCCAAAGCTTTCAGCATAACGGTATATCCGTCTCCACCTTTTGCCATGTAATCATTTGTGGCAATACGATAGATCTTGTTGTCATCGACAGGCTTACCGTTGATGGTAAGGTCGGACATCTTACCGTTCTTTCCTTCAGCATCATAGGTAATGGTATAGTGAACCTCTTTTGAAACCTGGGCAAAACCACCTGCACCCTGATTGATTGTACCAACGAAACTAAACAGTTCTTTTACGTCGCTTCCTTTTAATGTCAGGATGTATACGTAGTTTTCAAATGGTAACATGGTAATCATTTGTTCACGTGTTACATCACCCTTTGGAAGTCCAGTACGGATACCGCCACCATTGAACAGTGCAAAGTCAACGTCTACACCCATTTCTTTAGAATAATCAACTGCTGCATCACAGAGGATATCGCCTGTTGCCATTTCTCTGTAACGGGTCTGCTTTTTACCAAATGGGAATTCTGCAGAGGTTACCATGACGACTTCTTTTAATGAAGCTTCTGCTTTTTCCAGATATGGTTTGATAAGAGTTGCAACTTCTGCATCTGGTGGGAATGCTTTATCTGTAATTTCTACTGGAGCCCAGTCAAAGCTTACGATCTTCTTGTTCTTGATGGTCAGGATGCCCTGTCCAACATATTTACCCCATTCATTTGCACTGACAATAGGAGTGCCATTGACTACGTTAGGCTTTTCCATAAATGAGTGTGAGTGACCGTCAACAATAAGATCAATACCTTCTACTGCCTGAGCAAGTTTAACAGAAGTTGTTTGGTCAGGTGTTTCTTCGATATCACCAAGATGTCCAACTTCAATAACGATATCAACTTTTTTCTTGTTGCGGAGGAAAGAAACCATTTCTTTTGCGGTTTCGATTTCGTCATAGAACTGAAGGCTGGCATCTGGACGCTCCAAAATAGTTGTGCGGAGTGTGGTCAAACCAAAAATACCAACAGTAAAACCTTTGTATTTTTTGATGATGTAAGGTGTTCCGAGGTATTTGCCAGTATCTTTATACTTGATGTTTGAACTAAGCCAAGCAAAAGATGTTGACTTCATTTGTTCTTTCAGAACAGAAAGTGATTTATCAAATTCGTGGTTACCAAAAACAGTAGCTTCATATCCCATTGCATTCATTGCCTGCAAGTCAGGCTCTGCATGGAACATATTAGATACTGCCATACCAGTATTGATATCACCAGCATCAACGAGCAATACATTTTCGTATTCTGCACGAACTTGCTTTATAAAAGTTGCGCGTTCTGCAAGGCCACCGTGACCAACACCTTCTTTGTCTGGGCGGGTGGTGACAGAACCGTGGTGATCGTTTGTGTGCAGAATAACCAATTTGGTTTCTGCATCAGAGCTGTTAGAGGTTGATGCACAACCGGTAAACAGCATAACTGCAACTAAAGAAACGGCAGTTAATACTGACATTTTTTTCATTCCTATTCCTCCATTTCAGTATGTGTATACCTAATGATGTTTTCATTACATCATTGATGAACATTGCTGTCAAGTTGCTCGCGTTATGCAAACAAAGCGATGAATGCTACTACCCAGCCGATGATGATGACATAAAAACCAGGGCCTGCAACTTTTGTAAAAGCCTTAACGAGGGTTGACCCATACATGATAAAAAGCAGTACTCCTCCAAAAATGCTCATAAGAAAGCCACTGAATTTATACTGCATCAGAGGTGGAAAAAAACAAGCGATAAATCCAACACCAGCACCGACAAAAATAAGAATGCCTGCAACAACATAGCTGAATCTATCGTTTGATAGCATTTTTAAACCGGTTATATGAATAGGTCCGATGTTCAAAACAGGCAGGAATAAACCGAGCAGTATAAGTATGCTTCCTAAAAGATATAATACATTAAAGGAATATTTACGATGCTTTGACATAAATGATACTCCATGTTCTAGATTATTTTTTAAAGTAGTGTAGCATGGCGATTTTTGTTTGTCCAGAAAAGCAACTGGTAACACAGTTGTAAAAAAGAGCCGGTGAGAAGCGTAATAACTACCTTGCTAAGATGCATAGCTATTATTGTATATAATATCTATTTACGATAGAATGGGCGTACTATGGAATCTACAAAGAGAACCGTTTCTTGTGGTGATTTGCGCAAGAGCGATATTGGTAAAACTGTTATATTGAATGGATGGGTTCACCGTACCCGTGATTTGGGTGGCCTGTTTTTTATTATGTTGCGTGATCGTTATGGCATTACTCAGATTATAGTTGGTGATAAAGCAAATGATGATGTTAAAAAGATCGCAGCTTCTCTTAAAAATGAGTATTGTATAGCCGTTAAGGGCGTTGTTTCTGCTCGTAATGATAAAGATATTAATAAAGATATGCCAACAGGTGAGATCGAACTTGAGGCAGAAGATATCGAAGTATTTACAAAAGCAGATGTATTGCCATTCCAAATTGATGAAGTTCGTCAGAAAGATGGAACACTTGTTTTGCCAAATGAGGATCTTCGTCTTAAGTACCGTTATCTTGACTTGCGTCGTGAGCCAATGCAAAAGCACATCATATTACGTTCTAACGTAACATTTGCGGTGCGTGAATATTTAACAGGAAAGGGCTTCCTCGAAATCGAAACTCCTACTTTTATAAAATCTACTCCAGAAGGTGCGCGTGATTATCTGGTTCCGAGTCGTGTACATCCTGGAAAATTCTACTCATTGCCTCAGAGTCCTCAGTTGTACAAGCAGCTTTTGATGGTTTCTGGCTTTGATAAGTATTTTCAGATTGCCCGCTGTTATCGTGATGAAGATGCTCGTGGTGATCGTCAGCCAGAGTTTACTCAGATTGATATGGAGCTGAGCTTTACCAATCGTGAAGAAGTATTGACTGTTACTGAGGGTATGCTTGGCTACGTATTTAAAAAGACACTTGGTTATGAGCTTCCTGTAAAGTTTGATCGTATCAGCTGGGACGATGCTTTTGACTTCTATGGTACAGATAAGCCAGATTTGCGTTTTGACATGAAAATGCAGGATGCAGTCTTTATGGCCGATTTGTCAGACTTTAATGCATTTAAAGCAGGTGCTGCAAATGCAGATAAGAGTATTCAGCGTCAAAAAAGAAGTGGCTTAAAGGCTCTTGTTGTAAAGAATGTCGCAGATAAATACAGCCGTAAAATGATTGAAGCTTTGGAAGAAAAAGCGAAGATCTATAAAGCAAAAGGGCTTGCATGGATGAAAGTTAATGCAGAAGGTGCTTTTGAAGGCGGTATCAGCAAGTTCTTTGCCGGTAAAGAAGCAGAAATCTGCGCTAAGCTGGGAGCTGAGAAAAATGACTTGCTGCTGTTTGTCAGTGATGAAAAGTGGCAGGTTGCCTGTGTTGCCCTTGGTGCTGTCCGTACTCAGTTGGGAAAAGACCTTAACCTTTATAATCCAAAAGATGAATTCCATTTTGCATGGATTATTGACTTCCCGTATTTTGCTTGGAATGAAGAAGAAAACAAGTGGGAAACAGAACATCACATGTTTACACTGCCTCAGAAAAAGTACTGGCCAACATTGGAAAGTGATCCAGGTAGCGTAAAGGGTGATTTGTATGACCTTGTTATGAATGGATATGAAATTGCTTCTGGTTCAATGCGTATCAATGATCCTGAATTGCAGGAACGTATTTTTAATATCGTTGGTTACAGTAGAGAGCGTGCTGACAAAGCATTTGGATTCTTGGTAAATGCATTTAAATATGGTGCTCCTCCTCATGGTGGTATTGCACCAGGATTGGATCGTCTGGTTATGTTGATGTGTCACGAGGAATCAATCAAAGAAGTTATTGCATTCCCTAAAAATACATTGGCACAAAGTCCGATGGATGACTGTCCAAGTAAGGTTGATGAAGCTCAGTTAAAAGAACTTCACATCCAGTGCACTGAACAGGAAGAATAGTAGTATTGATGAAAAACCGATACGCTTTTGCCTTGTGTAGTATTGCCCTGATAGTTTGCTTATCAGGGTGTACCAAGGCACTCCCACCGCAGACTCGTTTGGCGATGGGTACTGTATGTACTATTAATATCTATGAACAGGGTACTGAAAAACTGTATGCTGAACTCTTTGATTGTTTGCAATTGCTTGATGAAGAGTTTAGCACTACAAACAGTTCCTCTGAAATTTCTCATATAAATGCCCAGGCTGGTATAGCACCTGTAGTGGTGACCGATGATGTACGGCAGATAATACAAGTTTCATTGGCGTTTGCCCGATTAACAGATGGTGCTTTTGATCCGACGGTAGGTCCTCTTGTAAAATTATGGGGTATTAATACCGATGATGCACGGGTACCATCGCAACAAGAAATCGATACTGCATTGTCTTTGGTGGACTATAAAAAAGTTGATATAACTGAAAATACTGTCTACTTACAAGAAAAAGGAATGCGTTTAGATTTAGGTGCTATCGTAAAAGGCTACGCCGCTGATAGATTGACATCGATAATGGCAAAACGAAATGTAAAAAGGGCTATTATCAATCTTGGTGGCAATATTTATGTATATGGTACAAAACAAGATGGAAGTGATTGGGGTGTTGGTGTTAAAAATCCTGACAGTCCTGAAGGACAACCGGCGATTATATTACAGTTGCCAGCTTCATCTGTAGTCACCAGCGGTGTCTATGAACGCTTTTTTATTCAGGATGGAATCAGATATCACCATATACTTGATCCAAAAACAGGATATCCCGTACATAACTCTTTAACTTCGGTTTCGATTGTGTGTGCATCAAGTACAGTTGCAGATGCATTATCTACAAGTCTTTTTATTATGGGAAAAGATGCAGGTTTTTCATTATTAGAGCGTCTAAAAGACCGTAAAGCACTTGAAAATATAGAAAAATCTGATAGTATTTTTGTGGTAGATAGGGATGGAATACCAGTAGTTAATACTATTAAGGGATTTGATGTACCTGTGTCTGCTCTTTTTATTGATGAATTTGATGAGGTATATGCATCACCTGTGTTGCATAATCGGCTCAAAATTAATTTGCCTAGTTATAACCTTGTTGGTTCCCAATAAAATAGGAAATTATGGAAAAAAATATTACAAAAAACCAATTACTGTATGCATATTCACTTCTCAAAGATTATATAGATGAGTATATCTATGTGTTCAATCTAGAAGAGGATACTTATACTATTTCCGATAAGATTCTGGATACGTTTAATTTTCCTGATAGCAGTTTTTCTAATGCTGCTATGGAGCTTCTCAAGCTTATTATCCCTGATGATCGTGCTACATACATAACTGCCTTGGATAAATTGCGTAGTGGTCGCCAAAAAGATATGTCCATTGTATGCCGCTGGATAGATAAACGTGGTATTCCAATATTAGTAAGTGATGTTGCACGTCTTATGCCAGATGAAAATGGCAAAGAAGTGTTACTGATGGGACGTATATCACTCAATTCCAGTGACCAGCGCAAGGATCCATTAACAGGTCTCTTTAAAAAGGATTTTTGTCGCAACGATTATGAAAAAGAGCGAAATAATCACGGTCATGTTTCGGGATTTATCCTCAAAATTGATATTGATAATTTGAGTGATATCAATGAACAGATGGGATATGAAACAGGGGATGCTGTATTACGTATTGCAGCAGACTGTGCAAAACGAGCTTGTCCTCCAAATATGCGTGTATATCGTGTGGATGATGGCTTTGCTTTCTTAAATCTTGTCGAAGGAACCAGTGCAGACGCTAAGCGTGTATACGCAGTAATGAAACGACTTGTGGCTAAAGCAGAAAAAACTACAGGTTATAATATTTTGTTTACTATTAGTGGCGGTCTTGTTGCTTTTTATAGAGAGACAGCTCCTTATTCGGATGTGGTCCAAAAACTTAATTATGTCATGCGTCAAACAAAGTCTAATGGCTGTAATATGCTTACAATGTTTAGTGCCACTGACTACTCAAAACATTTGGATCGTTTAAATCTTTTGGAACATTTACGTATCTCGGTACGTAATAACTTTGAAGGCTTTGAGCTGTATTATCAGCCGGTTGTAGATGCACGTCCTCTTAAAGGGGGAAAAGAAGATAAAACGAATGTATCTGTTATTGGAGCAGAAGCATTACTCCGATGGCATCATCCAGAATATAATTTACTTGGTGCAAATGAGATTATTTCAGTATTGGAGGAGTGTGGTTTAATTATTCCTCTTGGTAGATGGATTTTACTTACTGCTTTTACACAGTGCGAAATATGGAACCAGTATAAGCCAGATTTCCGAATGAGTGTTAATTTGTCATATATACAAATCGAAAAGAGTGATTTGCTCTTCGACGTTAAAATGGCACTTGAAAAGAGCGGTGTAAATCCTAAGAATATTATTCTTGAAATTACAGAAAGCGGTTATATCGAAAGCTCAGAAATGAAAAAACTGATAGATGATCTTTCTGCTTTAGGGGTGAATATCGATATAGACGATTTTGGTACTGGATATTCAAATATGCGCTACTTACAGACTATACATGCCAATACCTTAAAGCTTGATTATTCGATAATTCATAAAGCTGTATCAGAAGAAAGTAACGATATGGTCATTGTACAATACATAACTCGTATGGCACATGAATTAGGTATGAGTGTTTGTATGGAAGGAATTGAATCCTTGGAAGATATCCAAAAACTTACTTTCATGAAGCCAGATAAATTCCAAGGATATTTGTTTGGTCGTCCTGTTAATGCTCAAACTTTTGTTGATGATAATTTAAGTCGGAGCATTAGCAAGCGTGGTTCTAAATAACTCTAAATAAATCGTTTTATTTCTTTATGTTGTGACATTTTCATCTTTATAGAGATGAAATAGTTACAATACATAACAGTGATCGTATCAAAAGCTGCTGCAAATGAGCCAATGATGACGGCTACGGGCTTTAATAACAAATAACCTGTTTCAAATCCGCGGCTATATAACGTACATAATATTGTCAATGAAAAAAAACTGCCTCCTGCTGGTAGCATACCGAGCAAAAAAGACAGACCAAATGAAGTGCCTGCTAACCAGATTAGCTCTGATGGCGTAATACTTAATGAAGAATAGGATCGCCAGATAATAATAAAACAAATGGTTGTTGTTAATGCGGAGCCACCACGTGCAAATATGGCAAAAACAGGACAGGTGATACCGTTTTGTCTGCGTCGTATGCCAAGACTGTCTTTTGACTCTCGTATGATAAGTGGTAATGAGAGATTAGTGTTGCCACTTAAAAATGAAACTAGCAGTGGTGCAATACTGGCGTATAAGACACGATAGGGGTGTGGATCCTTGAATACAAAGTGCAGGATAAGTGGGTAGACAAGAATCGTAATAATTAAAAGCAGTGTGGAGAGCATGATGATCAGTGGAGTAAAAACACCTGCTTGCAGTACGGCTCGGTATTCAATTATCCATGAGGTTGTTAAAGCAATAATACCTATCGAAAGTACTTCCATAAAGAAGATAAGTATTTGATAGCATACCTTTGAAAAAGAATCAGCAAATTGAATAACTTGCTTTGAGGATACCTTGTCAAAATAACTTGCTATACCGATGAGTCCCCCAAAAATAAAGCAAGGAAGCAAAAAATGTTCTTGTGTCAGCGTAGTAAATGTTGAATAGGGGAATAACATACGCAACATATCAGGAATATTGAGTACATCGACAGAAGTGATTTTTGCATCTGAAATAGGAATACGTGGCAATGGAATAATTAATCCGGTACATAAGCCGATGAAGGTGAATGCAGCAGTCGTACACAAAATGATGATGCCTGTCCAGGCAAACATTTTAAACAATTGCTTATTATCAATAAGTTTGTAAAACGAAATGATTACGGAACTAAATAAGAGTGGCAGTAGGATATAACAACCAAAACGAGTAAAAAGTTCTGTAAATAAATGGAGTGCTGATGTAAAGTGAAGAGATTGTGTAGGCAGAATATATGCAGCTGCAATTCCTAATAAAACGGCAATAAGATATTTAAACCATATTTTCATAAACGGAAGTATAACATAGTTGAACGAAGAAGTGCAAACAGATTATACTCTTGGTATGAGTCGTACTATTTTACTTGCTGGCAAAGGAATGTCTTTAGCAAAAGACTTTGCTGAAACCGCTGCGAAATCCCGAAATGTTATTGTAGCATCTACTCTTGAAGGACCTGAAAACAAAAAAAAGATAGCAGAAACAATTTCCTGCTATGCATGGAATAAAATTTCTCCTGTTTCTGCACATGCTTTAGTTTTACAATGCGAAACAGATTTTGATCACCTTGATGAGGTAGTATTATATTATGATGAGACTGCAAATGCCATTGCCTATCCTTCTTATACAGAGCAGTCATGTTCTCAAATACTCAATGATTTGGTGGCAGGCTATCAATATCTTACTTTTGAATTATTATCCCGTTTTGAAGTAAAAAAGCAGACAAAAAAACCCTCTACTTTAGTATTTATCTGTAAGTCTGATTCTAAAAATGCGGCTTATGCGCAAATAAATCCTTGTGTACGAGCTGCGACATCAGCTTTTACGGCTTTTGCTCAGTCAGTTGCTGCTCAATATAGTGAACGCCAGTCAGTAAATATCGTACTGGTACATGCTGACATTGCAAATGAAATGGCACATACGGATACAGCCCTCACGTCATGGTTATGTAATTATATGGATATTATTGCAGGGCTTAAGACAAAACTGTCTACAAGACAATCATGTGTCTGGGTAAAACCTGGAGCACGCAATCCAGGAGGTTGGTTCCACTAAAATAACTTCACTAATTGCTACCATAAGTATATAATTTTGAAAACCATTTGCAGGAGTCTACTATGGAATATAACAATCTTGATAAAGCAGCTGCTTTTAAAAAACTGTTACAATGTAAACCTTTTGATATCAAAACAGGGCTTACAAAAGAACGTATCCAAAAATCCATCATTACTCAGGGTGCTGGATTATCTTATTCTTATGCAGCAATGCCGGTTGATTCAGAAACAATTTCTGTGTTGCAGGATTTGGCAGATGAACAGCAAGTAATTGAAAAATACAAGAGCCTCTTGAAAGGTGATATCATAAATCTTACAGAAAACCGTAGTGTTCTTCACCAGCTTACACGCGGAAATGTACTTTCAGAAAAGGTAGTACTCGATGGTACTGATAAAGGAGAATTTTATACTGCTGAACTCAAAAAGATAAAGGAGTTTTCAGAGCAGATCCGTTCTGGGGCATTAAAAGGCTCGACAGGAAAGGCTATCGATACCGTATGTCAAATTGGTATTGGTGGTTCTGATCTCGGCCCAAGAGCATTGTATATGGCACTTGAAGGCTATTGTACTGGCAAAGGTATAAAAACCTTGTCTGCACAGTTTATCAGCAATGTTGATCCAGACGACGGTGCTGCTGTACTTAACGGCATCGATGCAGAAACAACCATGTTTATCTTGGTTTCAAAGAGTGGTACGACTCTTGAAACGTTGACAAATCAGAATTTTGTAATAGAAAACTTAAAAGCTCGTAACATTCCTGGCTTTGATCCTAAAAAGCACATGGTAGCAGTTACCAGCAATACCAGTCCTTTGGCATCTTCACCTGACATCGTACAGGCATTTTTTATGGATGACTTTATTGGTGGTCGTTACAGTTCAACAAGTGGTGTTGGTGGGGTTCTTCTTTCTTGTGCTTTTGGATTTGATGTATTTAAAGAAATACTTGACGGTGCACACGAATCTGATGTTGCAGCCCTTAATCCAGACGTTACCAAAAACGCAAGCCTTATGGATGCCTTAATCAGTGTCTATTTGCGCAATGTGCTTAACCTGCCAGTTACCGCTATACTGCCATACTCACAGGCACTTATCAGATTCCCTGCACATTTGCAGCAGCTTGCTATGGAAAGTAACGGTAAGCATGTTAATCGCTTTGGTAAGCCAATAGCCTATTCAACGGAACCAGTTATTTTTGGTGAGCCAGGAACAAACGGCCAGCACTCATTTTATCAGTTGCTCCATCAAGGCACAGACATTGTTCCCGTAAAATTCATCGGATTTAGTGACAACCAGCTGGGACAGGATATTACCATAAAAGGTTCTACCAGCCAGCAAAAGCTGTTGGCAAACTTGTGTGCACAGATTGTAGCTTTTGCCCGTGGTAAAGATGATGAAGACAAAAACAAGCAGTTTGAAGGCAGTAGATATTCATCTTTGTTGTTTGCAAAGCAACTTACACCAAAAACATTAGGAGCACTCCTTGCTCATTTTGAAAATGCCGTAATGTTTGAAGGATTTTTGTGGAATATCAATTCCTTTGATCAGGAAGGTGTCCAGCTTGGTAAAAAGCTTGCAACAAAAGTATTAAACGGCTGTGAAGGTGACGAAGTCCTTAAAGCGTTTGTAGATTTGTTCTAAATTATTCTTATAAGTGCGTTGTTGATTACACTTTATAATGCAACCAACAACGCACGAGCTTAGTTATTTATGTCTGTAGTTATGCCGTAACGATAGTAACGGGGTCGCTATAGGTATAGATTGGCTCTTTGCGGTTGCGCGCACCATTAAGATAGGTACTCTTAATCACGATGCGGTACGTATTACCAACGCTTGCAGTTGCGGGCAAATAAAAGTCGATTGTTTTTGGCGAGTTTTCTCGTACCAGTTCTGTACAATCAATCCACAAAGACTCATCATCAATTACCTGATCATTTTCGTCTACAGGTGCAAGATACAGACCACTGTCTATTGCTCCCAGTTTGAGACGCTTACCTTTAAGAACAACATTTTTACCAGCTGTGAGTGTAAAGCCTTCTTTGCCGGTAAACCAGTCGATGATCTTGGTAATTCCAGGAGCTGTATTGGAGATCATGACATTGCCAATGGTAACGTTTGCAACAGCGTCCTTTAATAGCTGGGATGTAGTAAATTTAGCCTCAAGGTGCAGGTCAGAGATGTCGGAATCTGCATCGCTTGCTGTACTACCGGTTGCTCCGATATATAACTCTCCCAAGTCAAGTAAGTTTACTGCCTTACCTTCTTTTAGGGCGTTCAAGATTTCTCTCTTGACGTAGCTTAATCCTGTGTTGATGATGATTTCGTCAGTACCAGGATTTTTTTGCTGGACACGAGAGACAATGTTCTCCATGCTCAGTACATCACGTACAAAACGTCCGTAAAACTTTTTGCCTGTGCCAAAAGGATTAGCATACAATACGATGCCACCGTTGCCATCCTTACCGTTGAATGTGGTTTTAATTTCTTCCACTTATAATACTCCTACTGTAGAGCAACCGGACTACCTCTACAGAAAGCCCCTTATTCTCCTCTTTTTTATGGGGCAGCAGTATGATTTTTGACACGTACGGCGAATCTATGATATAGTAACAGTGTTCGTTTGTTGATACATTTTCATAGATGTGTCAAACCAATGTAGGGTGCTCCCCGCCGATGGTAGTGCAAATACCGTTGTGGCAGGGGGCATTTTTTTTTGCCCTGCTTGTTGTTAAAAACTGTATGTGAAAAATACTTTATAACCCCCGCTTCTGTCAATTATGTTGCATGTCAACTTTAGTATGATAAACAATTGTTAGCTTGTAGTAATACTTATCCTCTACGGTTGTTTTTGCTCGTATCAACCAAAAATGGTAACGGACTCTTACAGTAGTTGGTGATTGGCTATTAAAGCTGTTGACGAGCCCCTGTCTAACACGTCTTAGCGACTGTATCAAAGACGTCTTAGACGACCTTACTAAGATGTGTTAGAGAGTCTGTTAAAGAAGACTACAAGAACCTGTTATTAAACAAAAGAAAAAATATTTGCATTTCGTGATATTTATTCACTACAAACACCAAAAATGTACTATAATAGAGCTATGGCAAAAGGTAATGCGAACGTAGATTATAAGAAGCTGTGGAAGCTATTGATTGATAAAGATATGAAGAAAACAGACTTGATTACTGTAGCCGGGATTTCCTCAAATGTTTTAGCCAAGCTAAATAAAGGCGAATATGTCTCCATGGAAAGTATACATAAGGTTTGTAAGGCTTTGGATTGCGATGTGGGCGATATTTGTGTGATGAATGAAACATCTTCCGCAGAAAATGGATGAAGTGTCATTCTTTGACACTATTAAAACATATAATACTATTCATGAGGTTATAGAAATTGAATCAGTCTACTTATAATTCTTTAAGAGCACATATCTGGAACATTGCAACGGATTGTTTGGTTGACGTTTATGATGTTGGAGATTATAGAAAAATTATTCTTCCAATGTTTGTAATTCGACGCTTCGATGCAGTTTTGGAACCTGTTCATGACAAAGTTGTTGCAATGCGTAAGCAATTGGAACAACTTGATGACAAAAGTGTTGATATTGAACCCGCACTCTGTTCTGTCGCTGGGCAGGCTTTTGTAAACTCTTCAGACTTTACCCTTAAGGATTTGAAATCACGCACAAGCCGTCAGCAGCTTAAGGCAGACTTTATCAATTATCTCGACGGTTTTTCAAAAAATGTGCAGGACATTATCGACAAATTCCATATCCGCTTTGAAATTGATCGCTTGAGTGAAAATGACAGACTCGGGCTTTTAATTGAAAAACTTGTTGATCCAAAAATCAATTTGAGCAATCAGCCTGTATTAAATGAAGACGGCTCTGTAAAAATAGAAGCTCTTGACAATCATTCAATGGGAACCTTGTTTGAGGATGTTATCAGGCAGTTCAATGAATCAACAAATGTTACTGATGCAGGACGACACTTTACACCGCGGGATATTGTAAGTCTTATGGCTGATTTGGCTTTTGTTCCTGTTCAGGATAAGATTCAGTCAACTGCATATCGAATTTATGATGGGGCCTGTGGAACAGGAGGTATGCTCACCGTTGGAGAACAGCGCATCAATGAGCTTGCCGCAGCGAACAACAAAAAGGTTTCTATAACTCTTTTTGGGCAGGAACTTGCGGATGAAACTTTTGCTATTGCTCGCTCAGATATGCTTGTAAAAGGCGAAGGCTCACAAGCCAACAATATCCGTTATGGCTCTACAATTTCAAATGACCAGTTTGCTGGTGAAGAATTTGACTTTGAATTGAGCAATCCTCCATTCGGAACCAGCTGGAAAAATGAACTTAAAGCATGGGGTGACATCAAGAAGGAAGATATTTCTGATGGTCGCTTTATCATCATGCGAGAGAACGAAAAAGGTGAAATGGAAGAATTTTCTCTTGTTCCTGATATTGGAGATCCTCAGATGCTTTTCTTGGCAAACAATATCAGCAAAATGAAGAAGAGCACTGAACTTGGAAGCCGTATTGTTGAAGTTCATAACGGTTCTTCGTTGTTTACAGGCGATGCTGGCAGTGGTTCAAGTAATCTGCGCCAATATATGTTTGAAGATGATTTGGTTGAAGCAATCGTAGCTCTTCCAGAAAAGATGTTCTACAATACTGGAATCGGAACATATCTTTGGATTCTTTCGAATAAAAAAGATTCAAAACGCAAAGGAAAAGTTCAGCTGATTGATGCTACTGAAATCAAGTCTCCTGTCAAGAAAAATCTTGGTGAGAAAAACGCCGAACTTTCTGAATCAGACAGAAAAACGATTCTGGATTTATATATGAGTTTTGAAACGGCTGATTCCAAATATTCAAAAGTTTTTGACAACAAGGAGTTTGGGTATTGGTCTGTTGATATTCTTCGTCCTTTAAGGCTCAAAGTAGAACTTACAGATGAAAATTTCTCTGACTTCAAGCTGAACGAAAAAGACGAGGCTCTTGAAAAAATAATCAAATCGCTGGTTTCAGAGTTCGGTTCTTCTCCAGTTATGGACTACAACAAAGTTCATGGCCGAATTGTCGAACTTGCAGAAAAAACAAGGACTAAACTAACAGATAAACGCGTTAAGGCGTTTAGAAACTACTTCACGGTTAGTGACGAGAACGCAGAACCTGTAAAGTCAAAAGAAGGTTTCGAAGCGGACAAAAATCTTACTGATACAGAAAAAGTTCCCTTGCTTTATGAAGGTGGAATCAAAGCTTTTTATGAAAACGAAGTAAAGCCGTATGTGGCAGATGCTTGGATTGATGAAAAATCGATTAAGGTTGGCTATGAACTCAGCTTTACAAAATATTTCTACAAGCCAATTGTTCTCCGTGAGGTGAAAGACATTGTAGCAGAAATCAACGAGATTGAAAAAAGCACGGCAGGTCTTTTGGACTCTATAATTGGAGGCTCGAATGCTTAAGGAATATCCAGAATATAAAGAGACAGGTTTGCCGTGGTGTCCTATTGTTCCTAAACATTGGAATCTTTTAAGAAATAAAAATGTTTTTATACCACGGAAAGAATTAGTTGAAAATCGTGCGGATGATTTTGACTTATTATCTTTAACAAAACAGGGTGTTATTGTTAGAGATATAGATAACGGAAAAGGAAAATTTCCAAAAGATTTTGAAACATATTTGGTTGTTAATCCTGACGATATTATTTTTTGTTTGTTTGATATTGATGAAACTCCTAGAACGGTTGGTCTGTCAAAAAACAAAGGAATGATAACAGGTGCTTATGATGTTTTTTCAATCAAAAATGTTCAGAAAGAATTTGTATATTATTATTATTTGTTTTTGGATAATTTCAAATTGCTAAAACCTCTATATTCTGGTTTGCGAAAAACAATAAAGCCAACACTCTTCTTGTCAATAAAACTACCCATTCCCTCCATCTCCGAACAAAATGCAATCGTCAGGTATCTCGATTTCAAAACAAAGCAGATAGACGAATTTGTCTCTGCGAAAGAAAAAGAGATTGAAAAACTAAAAGAATTAAAAGAATCAGTTATTGTTAATTGCTCTCTAAAAGGTCTTATAGGAAATCGGGAAATGGTATCGAGTCAGTTTCCATGGATAGGGGAATATCCAAAAGGCTGGAGAGAGACGAGATTAAAAAATGTTGCAACAAAACTAAATCATAAAGTAATGCCTAATGCAGAATTATTAGTTTGTTCAAATAGTGGAAGTGTTAATAAAAGAGGTGATTCCAAATTAGGATTAGTAGCTGCCTCAGATGATATTTATCAAGGTGTAAGAGAAGGCGATTTATTAATTCATGGAATGGATACATGGCATGGAGCAATAGCAATTTCAAATTATAATGGAATGTGTACTCCGGTAGTTCATGTTTGTGATAGTCATGAAAATAAAAGATATTTGGCTTATTACTTACGTTCTTTGGCATTTTTAAAAGTTTATAAAAAAATAACAAATGGTGTGAGAGAAAATACTAGTGACTTTAGAAGTTGGGATAAAGCAGGAACTATTAATATGCTTATTCCACCAATCGAAGAACAGAATGCAATCGTTGAATACCTCGACAAGAAAACATACGAAATAGATACGCTGATTACTTCTATTCAAAAGCAAATCACTTTGGTAAAGGAATTGCGTGCAAAAATAATTGCGGATGTTGTTACGGGAAAAATAGATGTAAGAGAGGCTGTATAAAATGGGATTGGATTATAAGATTCTTACAGATGATGCACAAATAGTTGATTCATTGGAAGATAAGACTCATCAAAAAATCGCAGAGCATTTGTATGAATTAATTACAGATGAAGAGACTCCTGGTTTAACAATTGGCATAGAAGGAAAATGGGGATCTGGAAAATCAACGATAATTGGAATCTTAAACGAAAAACTAAAAACTCTTTCCGATACGTTTGTTTTTTATATAGATACATGGGCACATGAAGGAGACCATCTTAGACGAGTTTTTCTTGAAAAATTCATTGAAGCAATAAAAAATAAAATTGGACAAGATGAGGCGGAAGAACTTGATAAAATTGAAAACTCCGTCTGCAACCGAACAATAACAAAGATAATAACAAATAAGACAAAAATAAATAAGCTAGGTACTAGCTTATCAATTTTAACAATAATTGCTTTGCCGATTGGTATTGTTTTTATAGACAACTCTTGTTCAGATGTCACTTTGTTTGGTACTAAGCCAAATTGGCTATTTATTATAGGAATCGGTTTAAGCCTTTTATCGGTAATTGTTGGGGGAGTTGCTTGGCTTGTTCAAAAGACTAAAAAAAAGGATAACCCTATATTTTGGACTACAGAAACTACAGACAATACAACTGATGAAACAACCCAAGAATCAGAAAAATCTTCTGTTGAATTTGATAAATTCTTCAAAAAACTATTGGTTTTCCTAGAAACCAAAGGTTTCAAAAATATAATATGTGTAATTGATAATCTTGACAGAATAAATGAAGATGATGCTTTAAAAATATGGTCAACGCTCCAGATATTCATTCAAGAAAAGAATCCTATTCTTCCAAAGCAGGAAAGCAAACAGAAACTTTGGATTCTTGTACCTTATGATGAAAGTGGATTAAAGAAACTTTGGGATAAGAATCGTGAATCCAGAGATTTCGTCGCAAAGAATTTCTTAAATAAAAGTTTTCAACTTAGAATTGATGTACCTCAACAAGTTCTTTCTAGTTGGGAAAACTATGCAAAGTCAGAAATTGATATTGCATTAAACAACTTTAGCGAAAAAGACAAAATAACAGTTTTAGATGTTTTAATATGGACAAGAAATGACCTTTCAGATGTTCCAAGCCCA
>JAILIC010000119.1 GCA_024695475.1 Treponema sp. | reverse complement strand
AGCAACGGTATTGAAGTTACAGCTTACATTCCTGGTATTGGACACAACCTTCAGGAACACTCTGTTGTTCTTATCCGTGGTGGTCGTGTTAAGGATCTCCCTGGTGTACGCTATCACATTATTCGTGGTACAAAAGATACTCTCGGTGTTGATGGTCGAAAACGTGCTCGTTCTAAATACGGTGCAAAACGACCAAAGGCATAATAAGAAATATTTGAGAGGATTACTATGGGAAGACATAAGAAGTCAGAAAATCGTCCAATCGTACCTGATTCAAAATACAACAGCCCTGTTGTTACAAAATTTGTATCACGCATGATGTTGGATGGAAAAAAAGATACTTGTACAAAAATTATTTATAAAGCAATGGATCAGTTGAAAGCTAAGACTGAAAAGGATCCGCTTGAAGTATTTTTGAAAGCTCTTGATAACGTAAAACCACTTGTTGAAGTTAAATCACGACGAGTTGGTGGTGCTACATATCAGGTTCCGGTTGAAATCAGAGATGCTCGTAAAGAAGCTCTTGCTATGCGTTGGATTATCGCTGCTGCTCGTTCTAGAAGTGGTCACGGTATGGCTGACACATTGGCTTCTGAGTTGCTTGATGCATTCAATAATACAGGTTCTGCATACAAGAAGAAGGAAGATACACATAAAATGGCTGAGGCTAACAAAGCATTCGCTCATTATCGATGGTAGTCTTCTGAGCCGTAAAACCTGCCTGCATTCTTTGCGGCAGGTTTTTTTTATATAAAATTAAAAAAAATACTTGCATAATTTTTTTAAATGTTGTATAAATTAGAAACTCAAATAGCAATACAGGGTTCTTTGAAATATTAGACGAACTTCATTTATTAAGTTCGGTAAAGGTCGTAAAGTCAACAAGTAGTAGAGTTATGCGTGAATAGTCCGCTATTGTTTTCAGGTTTTTACATATCTGAATATCCTCAGTTCAGATAATTCTAAATAAAGACTCTGGATGCCAAACCAGTTGTCAATGATTCATCGGTTGATAATCGTTGATTATTTTTTTGTAAGTTTAACAACTTGCATGTAGGGTGGTCATAAAAGTGATAATGTAGGTGGATCCGGATGTTGAGTGCTTCGAAATATTATGAAGTGCTTGTGATAAGGTTTGAGAATTGATTCCTTGTATCCAATATCCTACCATTTTATAAATAATCTTTGAATTAGTGTGTATGCGAATGTAGCACTTTCGGTTGGAAGTGTTTGCGTTCTGGCTTAAAGTGCAACACATAAATATTTAATATGCCGACAGAGTTTATCGGCAAAGGAGAAACACATGGCAAAGGAGAAGTTCGTTAGAACTAAACCTCACATGAACGTTGGTACTATCGGTCACGTTGACCATGGTAAGACAACATTGTCTGCAGCTATCACTTTATACTGTGCTAAAAAGTATGGTGATAAAGTACTTAAGTACGATGAAATTGATAACGCTCCAGAGGAAAAAGAGCGTGGTATCACAATTAACACTCGACACCTTGAGTATCAGTCAGACAAACGCCACTATGCACACATTGACTGCCCAGGACATGCCGACTATGTTAAAAACATGATTACTGGTGCCGCTCAGATGGACGGTGCTATTCTCGTAATCGCTGCTACTGATGGTGTTATGGCACAGACAAAGGAACACCTTTTGCTTGCTCGTCAGGTAGGTGTACCAAAGATTATCGTATTCTTGAACAAAGTTGATCAGCTCGACGGTGATGAGGAAATGCTCATGCTCGTTGAAGAGGATGTAAAAGATACAATCCAGAAATATGGATTCTCTGCTGATACACCAATCATCAAGGGATCTGCTTTCATGGCTCTTCAGGAGAATGCTTCTGCAGATGATACAAAATGTATCGATGAGCTTCTTGCAGCTATGGATGCTTGGTTTGATGATCCAGTTCGTGATGCTGATAAACCATTCTTGATGCCAATCGAGGATATCTTCACAATCTCTGGTCGTGGTACTGTAGTAACAGGACGAATCGAACGTGGTGTTGTTAATATGAACGACCCAGTTGAAATCGTTGGTATCCGCACAACAGCTTCTTCTACTGTAACAGGTATTGAAATGTTCCAGAAAACACTTGATCAGGGACAGGCTGGTGATAACGTTGGTATCTTGCTCCGTGGTGTTGAGAAAAAAGATGTTGTTCGTGGACAGGTTCTCGCTGCTCCTGGAACAATCCATCCACACACAAAGTTCGAGGCTCAGATTTATATCTTGAAAGAAGAAGAAGGCGGACGCAAAAAGCCTATCCACTCTGGATATCGCCCACAGTTCTACTTCAGAACTACAGATATTACTGGTACAATCGAGCTTGATGAGAATGTACAGATGGTTTTGCCTGGTGATAACACAAAAATCAAGGCAGAGCTTATTCACCCAATCGCTATGGATCAGGGATTGAAACTCGCTATCCGTGAAGGTGGACGTACAATCGCTTCTGGACAGGTTACAGCAATTATTGAATAGTAATTAAGATTTGCAGTGGTTCAAAGTTTTGGGCCACTGCAATATTAGGAGATAAAAATGGCTAACGGAAAGATTCGCGTCAGACTTCGTGCTTTTGATGTTGAACTTATCGATCAGAGTGCAAAGGCCATCGTGCAGACAGTTCTTAAAGCAGGAGCAAAGGTTTCAGGACCTATCCCGCTTCCAACAAGAATCAACAAGGTAACAGTTCTTCGCTCACCTCACGTAAACAAAAAATCTCGTGAGCAGTTTGAGATGAGAACTCACAAACGCCTTATTGACATCCTTGAACCATCATCAGATGTAATGGATTCATTGATGAAATTGGAACTCCCTGCCGGGGTTGATGTAGAAATTAAACAGTAATTAAGCAATAAATAATACTACGTTGTAGTCAATATTTATTGTAAAAAAAACGGTAACGGTCCCATGGATCTGGGATGGCGGCCGATTAGCAGAAGTTTCTTAGATTTATTTTGATATTCAAGATGAATGGTAAAGAGCTTCTTAGGAGTTATATCAGAATGAAAGGTCTGATTGCAAAAAAAGTAGGAATGACTCAGGTATTTGATGCAAACGGAAATCTGACACCAGTAACCGTGATCCAAGTAGAGCCAAATACTGTTGTTGCTACTAAATCGACAGAAACTAACGGATATAATGCTGTTGTTTTAGGCGTTGAGGATGTAAAAGAATCACGTGTAAACAAAGCTTATAAAGGTCAGTTTCCAGAAAACATTGCACCAAAGCGTCATCTGAAGGAATTCAGAGATTTTGAGAAAGAAGTTGCTATTGGTGATCAAGTAGGTCTTGAGTTGTTTGAGAAAACATCATTTTTGGATGTTACAGCAACCTCAAAAGGAAAAGGTTTTCAGGGTGTTATGAAGCGCTGGGGATTCCATGGTGGACGTGCGTCACATGGTTCTAAATTCCATCGCGAAGCTGGTGGTACAGGAAATTGTACAACTCCAGGACACTGTCTTAAGAATGTTAAAATGCCAGGACACATGGGCTTTGAGCGTGTAACTGTTCAGAATCTCAAGATTGTTAAAATTGATCCTGAACTTAAAGTAATTATGGTTCGCGGTGCTGTTCCAGGTGTTAAGAATGCTACGCTGATCATCAAGTCTGCGGTTAAGAAATAAAGTCGAGGAATAAGATGGAAAAGAAAGTCTTTTCAATCGATGGTAAAGAGCTGCGAACAATTACTCTTGA
>JAILIC010000037.1 GCA_024695475.1 Treponema sp. | reverse complement strand
TAGACAAATCTGATATTATAATCTACAACGCAATCCGCTACCTTAATACCATCAGCTCACTGTTAGGATATGAGCCTTATTATACCATCCTGTATCCTGATGAAGAAGGTACCTATAGTGCAGTAGACGATGATTATCTTATCGCTCATAATCTTGATTTTCGTATTTCCTACGATAATTATGACAAAGATCTGAACAAACTATTCAATAAAATAAAAATCATAGGCAATCCTCTTGCAGACGGTTTTCGATATGTTACCCAAACAGAAGAGACCGATGAAGAGGACGACTTACAGTATCTGAGCGACATAACATACAGTCTTGGTGACCTAAAATCAAAAGCCATCGTATCCTGTGGTCTCCCTCCAGAAATTGATTCGACTGAGCTTAAAGAAAACGAAATGGGCATAGTTACTACGGACTTAACATATGAGTACTATTACGATCATTTTTATATCTGTAAGAATATTCCACAGGCTCCAGAGCAGCTTGCAGAACTTGAAAATCTCATTGCCCAGTATGCAGAAAAAGTACGTGTAAAAAAACTTGCTGCTTTTGAATCGGTACTGGGTAAATCTTTGAATACACTCATGAAGCCCGTTAAAGGCGGTAAGGCACTGCAATCGCTCGATATAGAAAACAAAAACTTTGTTGATGTAACCATCGGCTCATTTGAAATGTCAGAAGTTCCATTTACCGAAAAGCTTTATTATGCACTTATGGAAGAACCATATCCAGACAACGATTCTAGCCCACATCCAGACAGTTATAGAGAGTTATCCTGGTATCAGGCTGCGGCAATATGCAACATGTTGAGTGATCTGTATCAATACCAACGGGTATACACCTTTTATAGAGAAACTGTTGCCATCGACTATACAGCCAATGGATTTAGAATGCCTACCGAGGCAGAATGGGAACACGCTGCACGTTCCGGTACTACAGACAAAAGTATCAAATATGGGGTAACAATCGATTCCGTCATCTATTATGGTAATCCGTCACTGTACTCATATGTAGAAGATGACTGGGAAAACTATTACCGCTGGAGAGGTGACGATCCAGTCAATGCCTATACAGGTAAAGCAAATTCTCTGGGAATATATAATCTTGCTGGCTATTGTACCGAGTGGTGCAATGACTATCAATATTTTGATTATTACGATTTTGAAGGAGATACCACAACATATAGCGTATCCTGCTATGATACCTATCCCTACCAGAGTACAAAAATGCCTTATGGACAGATATATACCCCTGAAAGAATAGTAAAAGGGGCCTATCGATACACCAGCGAGGCTTCAGACGTAAAATTGTCAAAACGCGAAACCCGAAAAATATATAATACCGACCATGCCCTGAGACTGGTACGAACTACCAACCCTCAGGAAATGAAAAAACTGCTCCAAGAGCATGAGAGTGAGCACTTAGAAAACCTAAAATCTCAAAAGCCATTCTTTGACCAAAATCTCAACATGGTTGCAGTTAAAGCACAAGACTACATATATCGAAACAGCTATGGCGAAAAACGTGAAAATAAAATCATACACGTTGAAGACTTTGAAATAGCAGATGCCGAAATAACGAACGAAATGTTCATACGTCTCATGCATTATAATCCATGGGCCCAAGACACTGACGAAAAAGACTATAACGATGCTCCAAATGCACCAGTCACCAATTTTGATCCTCTGGCAGCGTATTATTTTTGTAATGAGCTGAGCAAGGTATACGGATATACTCCTTTTTACAATATAGACGAGCAGACTGTTAATGCCGATGCTGATGGATTTAGATTGCCTACTACAGAAGAATGGATTTTTGCAGCAATGGAAGCAAATCCCGATTATAATCTGCTCTACAGTGGCGGCAGTGATAGAGATGCTGTCGGTGTCTTTGAGAGAAGTAAACCACAAGAAATAAAGACCAAGCAGCCAAACAAGCTTGGATTATATGATATGTCGGGTAATGCAGAAGAGTTCGTCCATGATAATGCCGGCTGGAGAGATTACTACAATTGGTACAGTGCCATGGGCAGCTCATATGATTATGACCATGAGTCACTATATTATGAAGGGAGCTGGCATAGAGACAATACTGAAACGGTTGGCCTTCGTGTCGTACGAACTCCTCATGCTGTACAATAATGGAGTTTTACAAAATTCCTTTTCGATCGACCTCATAATAGGTTTTACCGATAGAGACAATCGAAAACTGACCATTTTGTACTGTTACAAGATTAACTGCACAATTAGGTACTGGTATATCCCAGTACCTATCCAATGACCAGCCATTGATATTCATCAATAGAGCACGGCAGATACCACCATGGCATGATATCAACACACTCTTACACTGCCCTTCCAAGGGTTTAATTTGGTGCTCCAAAAAATCTTTGGTACGCGCAAAGACCTCTGCAAAACTCTCTGCTCCATTTTCTGCTTTATATAATGGGGGATTACTAAACAAATATCCAAGAGTCTTAAATTGCGGATTTGTCGTTAGTTCTTCAAGCGTACGTCCCTCTGCCTTGCCAAACTTAAACTCTGTCAAACGCTCATCGGTAATCATAGGTATTGTTGTATCAGCACGACACATAATTTTTGCCGTGGCAACAGCACGTTGTAACGGGCTTGAAAATACTCGATCAAAGACAATGCCTTGATTATGCATTGCCTGGGCAGTTACTCTTGCCAATTGTATACCTTTTTCATTTAACGGAATATCAGTTGATCCCTGTATTTTTTTTAATGAATTCCACTCAGTTTCGCCATGACGCATTATATACACATTCATAGACAAAACTGTATCATAAAAAAGGAGCAAATAAAAGATTGCCCATTTCATCACATTGTATTTATTCTCTCTCTTCTATATAATGATTACATATTAATTAGTATTTTTTCAGAATGAGGTAATATATAATGTCCTATCCATTTAAAACAATTGAATCAAAATGGCAATCATACTGGGATGAACACAAAACATTTAAAGTAACGGAGGATCCATCTTTTCCAAAAGATAGACGCCGTTACGTACTTGATATGTTCCCCTATCCTTCTGCCGCAGGACTTCATGTAGGTCATCCAGAAGGTTATACCGCTACCGATATTTATTGTCGTTACCTTCGAATGAAAGGCTACAATGTATTGCATCCAATGGGCTACGATGCTTTTGGTCTACCTGCAGAAAACTATGCAATCAAAACGGGTACACATCCACGTACTACCACAATGGCAAACATTGAACACTTTACCCAGCAAATCAAAGCACTTGGTTTTTCCTATGACTGGGACCGTTGTATTACAACTTGTACCCCTGAATATTATAAATGGACACAGTGGATCTTTCTCCAGCTCTATAAAAAAGGGCTTGCCTATGAAGCAAAAACACCTATCAACTGGTGTCCAAGCTGTAAGACTGGTCTTGCCAACGAGGAAGTTAAAGAAGGTCGTTGTGAACGATGTGGTGCTACCGTTACCCATAAAACTATCCGCCAATGGATTTTAAAGATCACCGCATACGGTGACAGTCTGCTCAACGATTTGGACAGTCTCGACTGGCCAGAATCCGTTAAACTCATGCAGCGCAACTGGATTGGCCGCAGTACTGGTGGTGAAGTTCAGTTTCCTATCGCTGATAAAGATGGTAAACCTACAGATAAAAAACTCACCGTATATACGACACGTCCAGATACATTGTACGGTGCTACCTATATGGTTATTTCTCCAGAACATGCTATGGTTCCCGAATTAACCACTCCAGAGCAAAAAGATGCCGTACAAGCCTATGTCGAAGCTGCTGCAAAAAAGTCAGACCTGGAGCGTACCGATCTTGCTAAAGATAAGACTGGTGTATTTACCGGAAGTTATGCAGTGGATCCTGTAAACGGTCGTACCATCCCAATCTGGATTTCAGACTACGTACTTATTTCTTATGGTACAGGAGCTATCATGGCAGTTCCTGCCCATGATGAACGAGACTGGGACTTTGCAAAGAAGTTTGATTTACCAATCATAAAAGTTGTTGCATCTAAGAAAGAGATTGCCTCTCTTGCTGATGGTGACGAAAAGAAAGGTCTAGAGCTTCTTAAAAAAGCTGCACAAAATCCTGAAGAATACAAAAAACTTGCAGAGTCTCGCAAAGATGTATTTGCCGTTGCCGATTCTTGTACTCCTGCAGATGGTTACACCATCAACAGTGACAGTTTTACAGGAATGGATACCCGTAAAACGATCGAAAGCATGATTACTTCTCTTGAAGAAAAAGGTATCGGTAAAAAGGCTGTTAAATACAAACTTCGTGACTGGATCTTTAGTCGTCAGCGCTACTGGGGTGAACCTATCCCGCTCGTACATTGTCCAACATGCGGTACCGTACCTGTTCCAGAAGATCAGTTACCATTGGAATTACCTGATGTAAAAACCTATCAGCCAACAGGAACAGGCGAAAGCCCACTTGCTGGTATAGATAGCTGGGTCAACTGTACTTGTCCAAAATGCGGTGGTAAAGCAAAACGTGAAACAAACACTATGCCTCAGTGGGCAGGTTCTTGCTGGTACTACCTCCGCTATATTGACCCAAAAAATACAGAAGCATTCTGTGATAAAGCAAAAGAAGAATACTGGATGCCTGTCAATCTCTATGTTGGCGGTGCAGAGCATGCTGTTCTCCACCTGCTTTATTCACGCTTCTGGCACAAAGTCTTGTATGATGTAGGTGTTGTTTCTACCAAAGAACCATTCCATCGCCTGATAAATCAGGGTATGATTACTTCATTTGCATACCAGCGTGCAAACAAGACATTGGTTCCCATCGATGAAGTTGAAGAAAAGACACCTGGTGTTTATATCGAAAAAGCAACAGGAGAGGAGTTAACTCAAGTAACTGCAAAGATGAGTAAATCTTTGAAGAATGTTGTTAATCCTGATGAAATGATCAGTCAGTATGGAGCAGACAGCGTACGTATGTACGAAATGTTTATGGGTCCACTTACTATGTCTAAACCATGGAATACACAAGGGCTTATCGGTATTAGCCGATTCTTAGATAAAGTATGGGCTGTCAGTGATAAAAAATTCGATGATATCGATATCACTGGTAAATTAACTGATCCAAAATTGGTCGCATTACGAAAACTATATGCTCAAACGGTAAAGAAGATTACTGACGATACTGACACACTCAATTTTAATACCGCCATCAGCCAGATGATGATTTTTATTAATGAGTGCTCAAAGTTTGACAGCATACCTCGTGCTATGTGGGAAGGCTTTGTAAAAATGATTGCCTGCTACGCTCCTCACATTGGTGAAGAAATGTGGCAAAAACTTGGTCATGATACAACTATTACCTACGAACAGTGGCCTGAATTTAGTGGCGACTATACCGCCTCTGATGATAAGACCATTGTTGTCATGATTAATGGCAAACTTCGTGATAAGTTTACCGTTGCTCCAGGAACATCACAAGATGAATTAAAAGAAAAAGCATTATCCTCAGAAGCTGTCAAACGCTTTATTGAAGGTAAGCAAATCGTAAAAACGGTTGTTGTACCTGATAAGCTGGTAAACTTAGTAGTAAAATAACGATATAGGTATGAGTACATCTGTTCAGGATAAACGTACAGCTATCATTCGAAATGCAAGTATCATTGCATTAATAGGCAATATGCTACTGGCTACCTTAAAAATTGTATTTGGTCTTTTAGCCAGCAGCCTTGCCGTTATCGGTGATGGTATTGATTCTTGTACAGATGTCTCAATTGCCGTAATCACCCTGCTCATAAGTACCATAATTGCACGTCCAAGCGACAAAGAGCATCCTTGGGGTCATGGAAGAATAGAAACAACAGCAACCATGGCAATTGGCTTTGTCATTTTTTTTGCTGGCACCCAAGTATTATCATCATCACTAAGTCAGATATACCATCAGTCATATACAACCAGTGTACACAAAATTGCTATTATAGTATCCCTTATTTCGATATGCGGAAAAACAATACTGGCTTTAACACAACGCCATATGGGTAAAGTAAGTAACAGTGAAATACTTATGGCAAATGCGCTCAATATGAAAAACGATATTCTCCTCTCATCAGGAGTATTAGTCGGATTACTCAGTGCAAAGCTATGCAATATACCAATTCTTGATCCAATCGCAGCATTATTGGTAAGCATATGGGTCATAAAAAATGCGATTGGTCTGATTATCCAAGTGAATAAAGAACTGATGGATGGAAATACTAATGAAACGTTGTATAAAAACCTTTTTGACGAAGTAATGAAAGTTCCTGGAGTAACAAATCCCCATCGTACACGGATTCGCAAGATTGCTTCACACTGGGATATTGATATTGATATCGAAGTAAATCCTAATATAACCGTCCATGCAGGCCATGAAATCGCAAATAAAGTTGAAAAAGCTATAAAGAATGTTATTCCTGATGTATATGATATTGTCGTACATATTGAACCGGCAGGCCATAGCAGTCATCATGAAAAAGAACAATATGGCCTTACAGAATCAGATGTAGATACCCCAGATGAACTAGCAGCACACAAGCGGGAAAGAGCTATTGAGCATTCTTCCATGCATAAATAAATTCAAGCATGTATTGCTGAATATCGCTAAACCACTTCTTTTGGAACTGACAGGCTTCTTTACCGATGTAGCGGAAATGCCAACACTCCCAGCGATATCCAGTATCCTGCTCATATCCATCAGGGAATGATAACGACCAGCCATATTTTTCGGCATTTGCAGTAAGCCACTTACAATCACGAGTTTCAGCGTAATCATCATCGATAGAACCAAAATCGATAACCGTACCTAGTTGGTGCTGGCTTGTTCCCGGACGAGCAGATTCTCTATCTGCAACTTCCTGACCTTCTAGCTTAACCAGACGATTATACACAATTACCTGGTAATCATATGAGCGATAGGTAGAGCTGACCAAAAGATTGATACCTGCTTTATTAGCAGCCTGAGCCATCTCAGTAAGTGCGTCAAAAGCAGGTTTTCGTAAAGATAAATTATTACGACTCAATCGATACAAAGGATTTGGATCAAGATGCACGATATCAGAAGGCACATAGTCCTTACCGATGCTATGCTTTTTATCACACAAAATCAAAAGATCATCAGCATCTGCTTCAAGTACTCTGTACAGATCAGAAATAAACTCCTGAGGATCCCCATTAGGGATCGCATTTTGTGCTCTTTCGCTTAATTGAGACAATACAGTCTGCAACTTCATTATCTCTGGATTATGACGTACGTCTATAACAGAAGATGGAGTTTGAGCCACAGCCTGTTTTGAACAAGCAGTGCAGACTAGTATAACAAAAACAGCACATAAAAAGGCAATTCGCCTAATAGGTTTTATCATAGGATATAAGTTCTCCTTCAAATCAGCGACTTAAAGATGAAAGCAGCACAGGCTTTGGATCAACAGAAGGTTTTTCTAACTGTGCATATTGCTCAAGTAATGACCGTTGCTGTGATGATATATGCTGTGGAATTTCCACTAAAATCTTTATATAGAGATCTCCCTTACGGTTAGTACCAGTAACAGGAACACCTTCGCCTTTTATCCTCAACAATTTTCCATGAGTTGTTCCTGCTGGAATCTTCAACTCAATTTTTGTTTCATTTAGCGAGGTAACATTGATAACAGCACCCAAAATAGCCTGTGTCATTGAAATCTGAACAGCACAGTACAGGTCCTGACCGCTGCGTTCAAAATAAGAATGAGGCTGTACATGTAATACAACAATCAAATCACCAGCAGGACCGCCATTTGCACCAGCATCTCCCTGATGAGGAATTGCAATACGTTTACCATCATCAACACCAGCTGGAATAGTCAATGTCATGCGCTTATGTTTGGTTTCAACACCGGTACCATGACAGGCTGCACAAGGCTTATCAATAACGGTTCCAGATCCATTACAAGTAGGACAGGTCTGCTGTACAGCAAAAAAACCAGCACTACGTCTTACCTGTCCCATACCTTGACATGTTGGACATGTTTTTCTTGTTGCACCAGCAGCACAACCTGAACCATGACAGGTTCCACATGTTTCATTATGCTGGAAATGTATTTCAGTTTTTGTACCGTATACGGCATCTTTAAAAGAAATATCTAAATCATAGCGGAGAGAGGCACCTTGAGATGGGTCTGTTGCACTGCGGCGACGTGAAGATCCTCCCATACCACCGCCAAAGAGGTTCTCAAAAATATCACCAAAACCTCCTCCCATATCACCAAAGATATCACTGAAGTCATGGAATGCATGTGAGTACTGTGCTCCACCACCTTGTCCCATTCCCTCGACACCAGCAAAACCATATTGGTCATACATAGGTCGCTTTTGATCATCTGACAAAACTTCATAAGCTTCCGTAGCTTCTCGGAACTTTTCTTCTGCCTCTTTGTTACCAGGATTGCGATCCGGATGATATTTTACTGCCAACTTACGGTATGCCTTTTTTATATCATCTTTACTTGCGGACTTTTCAACTCCAAGAACTTCATAGTAATCACGCTTTGCCATTATAAAAACCTTCGGATTCTCTTAGTATAGATTTAGGGCGACTCAAAAAAATCACGTTCGTGACTCTGTACACCCTAACTTAACTTCGTTTAATCATTAAGAAAAACAGCCGGACTGTCAATCAATCCGGCTGTATATAAGCGGAAATTATTCTACTTATTTTTTATCATCATGAACTTCATATTCAGCATCATCGGCCTTACCCTTGTCGAATCCTGCTGATGAAGCACCAGAAGTAGAACCAGAAGCTCCATTTGCACCAGCACTATTAGGACCAGTACCTGGATTTGCACCTGCAGCTCCACCGTTTTGTGCAGCCTGCTGCTTGTATACTTCTTCTGCGAGCTTGTATGAAGCCTGCTTAAGAGCCTCAGTCTTGCTCTTAATTTCTTCTATGTTATCACCCTGCAAAGCTTTCTTCAAATCAGCCATTGCATCATCAATCTTCTGCTTGTCAGCACCGTTAACTTTGTCACCAAGTTCCTTCAAGCTCTTCTCAGTTGCATAAACAAGACTGTCTGCTTCGTTACGGGCATCGATACCTTCACGCTTCTTTTTATCAGCTTCTGCATTTGCTTCGGCTTCTTTAACCATACGGTTGATTTCTTCTTCACTCAAACCACTTGAAGAAGTAATCTGGATATGCTGTTCCTTTCCAGTACCAAGATCCTTTGCAGATACGTGTACAATACCGTTAGCATCAATATCAAAAGTAACTTCAATCTGTGGTACTCCACGAGGAGCTGCAGGGATACCAACAAGGTCAAAACGACCAAGTGTACGGTTCTGATCTGCCATCTCACGTTCACCCTGCAATACGTGGATAGAAACTGCTGTCTGTCCATCTGCTGCAGTTGAGAAGATCTGGCTCTTCTTTGAAGGAATAGTTGTGTTACGTGGAATCAATTTTGTAAAGACGCCACCCATAGTCTCGATACCAAGAGAAAGTGGAGTAACATCAAGCAACAAAACATCTTTTACATCGCCACCAAGAACACCACCCTGGATAGCAGCACCGACTGCAACAGCTTCATCAGGATTAACAGAACGGTTACCTTCCTTACCAAAGATTTCCTTAACAACACTCTGAACTTTTGGCATACGGCTTGAGCCACCAACAAGCAATACTTCGTCAATCTTATCAGCGGTGATACCAGCATCAGCCATAGCCTTACGACATGGTTCCTTAGTAGCATCAAACAAATCTGAAGTCATATCTTCAAACTGAGCACGTGACAATGTTTTCTGTAAGTGCTTTGGACCTGTTGCATCAGCAGTGATAAATGGCAAGTTAATATCTGTGCTTGTCTGAGAAGACAAGTTGATCTTTGCATTTTCAGCAGCTTCACGCAGACGTTGCATAGCCATTGGATCGCCAGACAAATCAATACCTGTATCCTTCTTAAACTCATCAATGAGCCAGTTAATGACACGGCGATCCCAGTCATCACCACCAAGCTGAGTATTACCGTTTGTTGATTTTACTTCAAATACACCATCTCCCAATTCTAGAATAGAAATATCAAAAGTACCACCACCAAGGTCATATACTGCGATTGTCTTTTCTTTCTGGGAATCTTTATTAAAACCAAATGCCAAAGAAGCTGCTGTTGGTTCATTGATAATACGCTTTACTTCAAGACCAGCAATTTTACCAGCATCTTTTGTTGCCTGACGCTGAGCATCATTAAAATATGCAGGAACTGTAATAACAGCTTCTGTTACAGGCTGACCAAGATAGTCTTCAGCTGTCTTTTTCATCTTCTGCAAAACAAAAGCACTGATTTCCTGTGGGCTAAACTGCTTTTTCTGTCCACCTTCTTCAACTTCAATACGAACATCTTCACCATGGTCAACAACAGTGTATGGCAAGCGAGTTGCTTCGCCTTCCAACTCGTTATACTTATGACCGATAAGACGCTTTACAGAATATACTGTATTTTTTGGGTTGGTTACCATCTGGTTCTTTGCAGGAACACCGACGACACGATCACCTTTTGCGGTAAAACCAACGATAGATGGTGTTGTACGACCACCTTCAGAGTTCTGGATAACAACAGGTTCTCCGTTTTCCATTACAGAGACACAAGAGTTAGTTGTTCCGAGGTCAATACCAATAATCTTTCCCATAGTAATATATCTCCTATTTACAACCGGGTCTTAATCGGAACCCGTCTATATCTATTTATTTTTCTTCTTTTGTTTCAGCTGACTTTTCAGCTTCAGTGTTTTTAACTGAACCATCTGGCATTGTTACCATAACTTTTGCCAAACGGATAATCCTATCCTTAAGTTTATAGCCTTTCAAATATACTTCTTTTAAGACAGGTTCGGCAACAGCACCCTGTTCACTTGCAAGAGCCTGATGCTCATCAGGATTAAAAACATCACCTTTAACTCCGTAAGCAACCAGATTATATTTTGACTCCAACATGCTGACAAGATTTTTATTAATCATACTGATACCATCAACAATACTCTTTACATCAGTAGCAGTAGCACCTGCAGCTAATGTACGATCAAAATCATCGATGCTGTTCAGCAAATCTTGCAACAAATTAGTATTTGCATAATCAAATGCATCCTGTTTTTCCTTAAGCATACGCTTACGGTAGTTATCAAAATCGGCAGCTCTGCGCAACAGCTGATCCTTTAGCTCAGCATTTTCCTTTTCAAGTTCCGCAATTCTATCTTCCAACTTTGATTCTGGTGCATCCTGTTTTTCTGATTCTGATTCTTTTGTTGTTTCAGCCTGATCAGCAACAGTCTGTTCAGTTTTCTGCTTTGCAGTCTGCTCAGTCTTGTTTTCTGATTCTTTAGCTTTTTCCTTTGAATCCTTCATCTTATCAATCACCTACAATCACGTAAAATAAACAACTTATAACAATAAAATACTAATAGAGAGAGAATAACGTCAACAAAATTTGTATATTTTTCTTCATTTTTCAAATGTTTTCATCTGAACACGTCTAGCAAAGGTATAACTAACAACTTTGCCACACAAACTTCCAGCACAGGTCTATTGATCCAATAAAAAAGCATCAGGAACAGGAGCCTGTACAGTCATCATCATACCAGTAACAGGATGCGGAAATGTCAAAGACTGCGCATGAAGCAGGATGCGATCCGAGTCACAACCTCCATAGAGCGTATCACCTATTAACGGTAAACCTCTTTCACTTGCATGAACACGAATTTGATGGGTACGTCCAGTAAGTGGCTTTGCTTCCAAAATTGCAGCCTCAACACCATGATACAGACCCGTTTTTATGCATGTAAAATCTGTATGGGCATGGACACCACCTTTTAAGGCTGACAGCGGTCCCCATTTTGCAGCGCTCGATTTTGGACTGATTCTTCCCATATCCATATCCACACTGAACACCCTATTTTGAATAACAGACTTTCCTCTAGGTGTAATCTGAACTACAGCCCGATATATTTTTTGAGCCGTATGTTCCTCAAACATAGCATGGACAGCTGTATTAACAGTCCGTTGCTTAGTAAAAAGAATAACACCACTTGTTTCATGATCAAGACGATGCATGATACCGACATACGGTGGATTACGTAAAGCAGGATTTTTACCATGGAGATAACGTACCAGTGCCGCATGAAGATTATCCCTACTCTCCACCATTGTTGCTTCAACAGGGAAAAAAGCAGGTTTATTCACCAGTATAATCACTTCATCTTCATAAAGGATATCTTGATCTGAGACTTCAAAAGAAATATCGTGTGCAGGCTTTTCATAAAAAAACTTTTCAGTATCCAACGCAAGTGTAATCGTACTTTTTCGGAATACTACATATGAGGGTACTCTAATCGGTTTGTCATTAACTGCAACTGCGCCAGCAATAATGAGACGTCGTACTTTGCTATTACTTATCAGCGATTGATCATCTTTAAAGTCATCAAGCTGTTTTATTGCATCACGTAAAAACAAATCGAGACGAATTTGTTTTTCACAGGTAAATTTATGTACCATACTAGGCATATCAGTTAATAACCTTATAATCAGGACCTTCCTGTCCTGTAAATATTTTTACACGACAAGGTTCCAAAAGTACATTATCCACAAAAGCCGCAATTTTGACTGCTTCAGGGCTCAACAAATCATCAGGATGGTAGGATGTTTCGATCTCACATTCCACTCCTTCTCCTGCACATCGAGCAAAGGCACCATTGAGTGTCACTATATCACGCACTACTTCAAATAACGCTTCTTTATGTTTTTCTTCATATTTATCACGCAGAAAAACAAGCTGCATTTTTTCAATATCCTGATGTGGTACAGCTTCAGGATCAAACCGAGTATCAAAACCACAATTATTACAACGCTGCCACTCAGCAAAATCTGCAAGAAAACGAGAGCACTGTATTTTTAATGGGGCGAGTACCGATAAAAACCAAGGCACAGCCCGCCCTGCACTGTAAAAAGTTTTACAGGCAAAAGCCACATCACGCGCATAGTGTATATCTTGAGTCGAAAAAGTACCTGTTGGTTTTGTTCCACTTTCAGAAGTAGTCTCAATGCCTCGCTCTAACTGAGCAAAATCAATATGATTGGGGTATTGATTTAAGGCAAAGTCCAATCTATCGCGAAATGCCTTCAAGCTATCGCCAGGAAGCACTGCATAATCCATGTCAAAACCAAATACTAAACCGGCATCATTGAGCATTGTCGCTTTTTTTGCATACAGTTTTTTATCAAATAAATAGACAGTCCCATTTTTATCTGATTTAGAAACACCTGCAAGGGGAATATCAAGAGAACAGAATATCTGCATGGCCGCTCGACATACATCCATATCCAATGTTGTGACTTGTACAGGAAGGGTTACATATAAATCTGGTGCTTTATCCTGTATTGCTTGCATAAAGTGCAATAACTTACCTCTATCAGATGCAATAGAAAAATCATGCACCGATAATTCTGTAATACCTTTTGAGGAAAATTCAGCCAACTGTTTTTCAAGTTCTGCTGCAGTAAAATGATATTCTGTCTGTTTTGTTGCCATCGCCGTATACTAACACACGCAATCGAAATAATCCAGTGAAGTAACTGTACAAAAGATTCTGGTAACAAGTCTTTTAGATATGTGTAACCAAATTTTACTACTATATCTAAATATAACTAATAGCATGACATTTAATTAAACAGCTGAAGTGTAATGCATGTTTGGTCCAGTACTTCCTCGAATTCGTAGCTCTACATCAATTTGCACTGTAACAGGGGTCATAGAACCATTGAGAATTTTTTCATGAAGGATATTTACAGCTTCAGCTCCAAACCTATCTCGTGGAATATGCAACGTAGTAATCTGGGGATCAGCTGTCACACAGAAAGGACGATCATCAAAACCAATTAAAGATACATCACGAGGAACAACATACCCACACTCTTTAAAAGCATGCAATGCAGCATAACACAAAATATCATTATCACACAAAAAAGCTGTAGGGAGATTTTGCATTTTTCCAAGCTGAGTCTTTAACTCCTCATATGCACCTAATTGAGAGTACGGGAGTATAAATACATCCTCATCATGAATAGGCAACCGAAAACGTGCCATTAAATCTCGATATTCCTGAAATCGCTCATCAAAACTACGGACTGGGCTTCGTGATTTTATATAACCAATATGCTCATGCCCTAGCTCCAGCAAATGAGTTACCGATTTATAAATTCCTTGCTTATTATACACACAAACAGTATTGACATCTTTGTCTACAAAAGAGTTATTAAAAATAACATACGGAATAGAAAGATTTTCAAAAAAAGCAAGATCATCGCTTTGCATTTCAACAGCGTCGAGTATTATTCCTGCACAATCACTATCTTCAAGTTCGCGAAGACGCTGCACAACCGTTTTTTTATCAACATGCACTACGCTCAAATTATAATCATATTTACGAAGTTGCATGCTCACAGCCTCTACCAATAAAGTTATAAAGGGAGATTC
>JAILIC010000035.1 GCA_024695475.1 Treponema sp. | reverse complement strand
CCGTACAGGGGAGCATACCATTATGTTCTTGTTTACAATACTTCATAAACAATTCCAATATTTTATGATTTACCTCTCCCATATCAAATGATGAAAGCAACACCGTATCAAATGTTTCTTCTTCAATCCGTAAAACACGATGATATAACCAATATCGCGGACACTTTACAAAGTCATTTAAGTCACTCTGAGTAACAGAAACAGGACCAATGTGTTTATAGGTATCATTTTCCCATCGGGGGATAGCGTGAACAGCCTTATCGACTTTTGCCTTATAAAATGCCGATACTGAGTCATACTCATCACAACAGGCATTTTGTGTAAACTTCCAAAAGTCATATCCTTTTTTTTGCATGTTGCTGATACAATACAAATGATTAGCATGAGGGTCGTGTAAAAAATGCTCCATGCCTCGTACAAAATCATCAGCAGGGACTTCAAAAGAAACCGGTTTTGAAGAAACACGTAGCAAACTATAGGGTATAGCAAAGCCTGAAAAAGTTTTTTCAGAGCAACTAATAACACTATGTGTATTAGCACCGTAAAGTCTGATATATGCGTCGGAAGCATTTGCCGTTTCGGAAATTCCTAATTCACGACGTTTTGTCATTGACAAAAATGAAAAACGTTGACTTTGAACGGAACAATCTGTTTGCGTTGCATTAAGAATAAATTGATATGGATAAGCACCCGCCGCACATACTCGATAGTCAAAAACTGATACTCCGTCTTGCTGTATCTGAGGTTGGTATACAGTGTTTTCAATTTCGCGGACAAAAAAACTATAAGGGGAATAACAATGTAAACCCAGCTCTGTAAAAAACTGTTGCTCAAGATCTTTTAATGCAGAAAGTTGTGTTATACAACGACTTATGAGCATATCTGAACTGGCTGAAAATCCATCCGGCTGTATAAATTCCTTTTTAAATAGGAACCATTGGCGATATATTTTTTCAAAGGAATTAGCAGTACACAGTTTACTAATATGCTCTTTTAGGCTTTTATAATATCGTAAATCCAACTCTGAAGTATTATCGGTATTAGAAGCTGCAAGTGACTGCTCCCACATATCCCCTGCATCAGTAACGGAAAAATCATTGCATAAACACTTGGTCTCATATCCAATACGTACCAGCTGCTCATTTCGTTCCGGTTTAAGCCAGGGAATTGAGGAATCAAGCAATAGAGATCGAAGACTATCATAATCAAAGGTATGCTCATAGCAGTTTTGTAACTGTCTAAACAATCGTCCAATACCTGCTGTTAAAGGCGCACCAACACGAAATACGGCAGGAATACCATAAAGCAAAAACTCACGTTGTATATACGGACGCCAAGTTGCAATATCGGGTACAGAAACAGCTATATGATTCCATGGTATCGCATCCTCTTCTTTGCATGTACACAAACGTCTAATTTGTAAAGCAAGCGCGCGAAGCTCACTGCGTGCATTAGTATAAAACGTTGCAGCAGGATGTTTCATAGTCTCTGTCATATGTGATTCTTCTGGGAGCGAAACTATCGTAATGTGTGAAGATTTTTCAAAATACAAACGGTATTCATCCCAATCTTCTAAGATTTCAGGATAAAAAATAATATAGTCATCTTTGAGAGCAGTAACAGCGGCTTCTACTTTAGAGGAACTTATCCATGCCGGATCAAAAAAAACTGGACCTTTGCGATCTTCGCCAGCTAAAAACGCTGCATACAAATGATATAACGTAAGATAATCCTCATCAACATCATCAGTGTAAGCCTGCGGATACTTATTTTTATAAGCAGTATATTTAGTATACCAAAGACGAAGTGAAGGTAATAACGAAACCACCCAGTCTGTAAAAGCAACTGTCTCTTCTAACGATTGAGAAGCAACCGATGGCGGAATCAAAGCTTTAAAAAGAGGCGTACCTGTCTTTGCTTCATGGAAACAACGTACTAAAAGTGAACGGACAAAGATTTTACGTAGCAACGAAGGAATACTTTGTTTTCCCTCTTCGCTCATGTTAAAAAACTCAGATTTAAAAGAATCCCATGCCCAAAAGCGCTCCATAGCGATAGCAGATACTTCATGATCAAGTGTCCAATCTATCCAACTCGATGCCACAACATTTGTTGCAAATACAAACCGAGTGGTATCTAAAGGATTAGATATATGTTTATGTAAAATTTCTGCTATAGTACCTTGCACTGTATCTTTTTCAAAGACAATTTTACTCATGATATATATTATATAAAGAGAAGGACATTTTATCTATAAAATATATTTATAAAAAAAAGAAATACAAACAGAAAAGATTTTCGGGGTAAAAAAAAACCGACTTCTTTTGAAGTCGGTTTAGCTTTTAGATAAGTTTTAATCTGAGCTACTCGTGATTCGAACA
>JAILIC010000014.1 GCA_024695475.1 Treponema sp. | reverse complement strand
TCCCAGGAAGCTGCACCATCACCAGAGTTTTTGAGCATGTTTACGCCTACGGTAAGTGGTCGCATTTTATCATTTGTCATGGTAAATACCAGCGGCAAAATATATTCATTCCAACCGTGTCTAAATGAGAGTAGTGAAATAGTAGCAACAACAGGTTGCATTACGGGAAGAATGATTTTTGTAAATGTTGAAAAGAAGGTACAACCATCGATTTTTGCTGCCTCGTCCAAATCTCGAGGAATTGCGTTGATATAACCTCGGGCAAGAAATATATACGTTGCCTGTCCCATACCTGTTGAAAATAAAATCACAGAGAATAGATTTTTGTTCATGTGAGTTTTTGTTGCAAGTTCAAATAGTGGTCTGATAGAAATTGAGCCTACATTAATAAACATAAATGCAATAAATAATCCGTAGATGATGTCTTTTCCTTTAAAATTGGTACGTGAAAAAACATATCCGGCCATTGTTGAAACAATGAGGGAGGTAATCATGACACCAAAAGAAAGCAAAAGGCTGTTACTTGTATAGATTGCAAAGTTTGCCTGTTTCCACGCATTTACATAATTTTCAAAATGAAATACAGAAGGAAAAATATTGGCTCCACCGACTAATAGCTCTGTGCGAGATTTAAAAGAGCCCAGTGTGATATATACTACAGGGAAAAGTATGAGAAAAGCTAGTATTGCTAGTGCTACAAAAATGATGACATGTATGATTTTTTCCTTTTGAGATAGTACGGTATGATTAGATATCATGGTTGAGCTCCTTAAATAATGTTATCTAATTTTTTTGATAGTTTAAGATACAGTGCTGTAACACAACCGACGATTATTGCTGATACACATGAAAGGAGTGCACCATAACCAATTTGTGATTGGGTAACATTATATGCTTCACCAAAAATCAGTTTGTATATATAGAGGAACATAACCATGGAGCGGTTGCCAGGACCACCTCCAGAAAGTACCATGATAGCTTCATAATCTTTGAATGCGCTGGTGATAGCAAGTAGTAAAACAACTTTTAGTACAGGACTAAGCATTGGTAACGTAACATGAATAAAAGTTTGAAAACCTGTTGCTCCGTCAATTTTTGCAGCTTCATAAACATCTGGAGAAATTCCATTCATACCAGTAAGGAAGTACAGCATATAGTTTCCAAATCCACCCCATACAGCCAAAACGGTAACTGCTGTCATTACATAGTCGGCACTGGTTAACCACGGAATGGGGTTTCTGATAATTCCATTAAGAATCCCGTTACTGGTGGCAAAGATAAAGTTGAAAATCATGCCAGATATTGAAGAACTAATAACTGTTGGCAAAAAGTAAACCAGACGGAAAAATGAGGTTCCCTTTGATTTATGATTTAATAAAACTGCCAGACATAAGGCAAGCGGAATGATGAAAATCAGTTTATAGGCGGCATACTCAAAGGTGTGTCCTACGCTTGTCCAAAAATCAACATCATGGCACATCCTATCGATGTTTTGAAATCCAGTAAATTGCGAAGTAAAGCCATTATAGTTACAGAGAATAAATCTGAACATCCATATAAAAGGATATATTGAACAGATTATCAATAACAGAACGGCAGGAGAAAGCATAAGTGTTGCCTGAATTTTATCCAGAGGGCCATTTTTTGATTTCGTAGTTATATGTGGAAACGCTTTGTTCCGCAATTGTGTGCTCCTTAGAATACGATAACTTTTGAAAAAGAGGCCTACCAGTAAAATCTACCAGTAGGCCAAGAGGTATACATTTAGTTACTTAGAGAGGTATTCGAATGAACCTGCATTAGGTTTCATAGAATTGTATTTTTTGATTACCAAGCGTTTTGTTGATCCGCTCTTAATATCTCTTTCGAGAGCTTCGTTGTAACGCTTGTTGAGGTCGGTTATAGTGTCATCAATTGATTTGTAGCCCATTACACAGTTCCACAGTGCAGTTCTGTAATCATCACCTGAAATATTTACAACTGGTGGCTGTGGGTATACGCTTTCATAGTCCAAGAGAGAGAAATCTGCAAGACGACCAATCTTTGATTTGTCGATAATTTTGTCCATATATGAGGTGATTGGCAAACAGTATCCTTTTTCAAGGTAACCTTTTAAGAAGTCTTCACTTTGGAAGAATTTAATTACCTTCCATGCAGCATCTTTTGACTTAGAGTTAGAGATGATGCCCCAGCCCTTTGCTGGTGTTACCTGTAGTGCACCTTCTACTTTTCCTGTCAGAGTTGGAACTTCTGCAACAGCCCATTCAAAGTCTTTTACAGGAATTTGTGTTGTAAAAACAGCTGCTTCCTGAGATGCGTTTGACCACAAACCGAATGTACCAACTGCAAACTGTGCTCTCATCATATCAACCTGCAGCTGATCCGGGTATGCAATCTTTTCTGCGATGAATCTTCTTCCTTGTTCAAGAATCGGTTTATAACCAGAAAAATCATATTTTCCATTTTCGTAGTCGTAATAGAAAATTCCTGAGCACTGGGCTGACATTTCCAAAAGTCTTTCAAATGGAGATGAAGAAGTAAAGCCGATCCCATAGGTTTTTCCGTTACCACTGGCGGTAAGTTTTTTTGCCATATCGATATAGTCTGAAAGCTTGCGTGGTACTTCAGTAATACCTGCTGCTTTGAGCATGTCTTTATTGTAGATTACACGGACGCCAGAGCGCATGCCTGAAGCTACCCAATAGGTATTGCCTTTTGAATAGTTTAAACCTTCGTATTTGTGGGTATCAGGTTCATTTACTTTTTTATAGGTCTCATCATTGTTGATGTATGAATCCAAAGGCATGAGAATGCCTGTGTCTGCAAACAAGTTTAGAGGGAGTGCGTTTGCTCCGACAACGTCAGGAGCATCGCCACTCTGGAATGACAACTGAATCATGTTTTTGTAGTTTTCGGTGACTGCTGTCAGTTCGATTTTGATGTTGTCTGTGTTTGTCTGGTTGTATTCTTCAACCTTTTGCTGTACATAGTCCAAATCGTGTCTGTCTTCGGTCCATACTTTAATTGTTGTTACTTTTCCGTTACCTGCACCAGTTTTATCTGCAGCACCATTTGCAAATAGTCCAAATGGTAAGAGCAGGCTTAATGCGAGCATTGAAGTTGCTATTTTTTTCATTGTTCCTCCTAAACAAAAGAGTATCTATACTCTTAACTTAAGAACTATTAAACAGCTACTTTTTAAATAAAAAGAGTACACTTTTTATTATATATGTATCACTTTTTATTGTTTTTGGCAGTATTATGCATGGTACAGTAAACACAATGAAACGGTTTATTGTAAAGCGACTGAATCAATGGTAATATAAAAATATGGAACCAAGATATCTGCCAATCGGTATTCAGGATTTTGAAAAACTACGGAACGGCAATTATGTATATGTAAGTCAGTAGCAGGAAGAAGTGACATTGTTGTAACTACACATGATGCTGTCTTTATTTTTGAACTCAAGATGGATAAAGGACGAGCATTTGAGGAGGTTGTCACCGAGGCTCTGTCTCAGATAGATGCCAACGAATATGCAGACCGTTTTGCAGTAAGTGGCAAGACCATGTATAAAGTCGGTGTCGTATTCTCAAGTGAAGGAAAGGGACTTGTAGGCTGGAAGTATTAAGTCTGACTTGATTGTTTAATAAGTGTCAGTCACATCAATGGCAATTGTTATCACTACGCTGGCAATAATCCAGTCAAGTATACAGACCCAGATGGCAATGACATAAAAGAAATAACTCTATATAACTTATCAGGAGGACTTTTATTTGCAGGACGACTTTCTGTTGGAGTTGCAATAGACAGCAATTGTGAAATGGCTATTTTTGTTAAAGCTGAATTTGGTATTGGAGCAGGCCTTACTGTAGCAGATGAGTCATTATTAAATATTCTAGGTCTTTCTAGAATTAATGATATATCACAATTATATGATTCTATTTCAATGCTAAAAGAATCTATAAATACGTTAGATATAGATTCTTATATTCCAGAAGATACAGGTAAAGGAAATTTGAATAATTATCCTGTTGAGGAGTATTTTGCAAATAAGATTCCTGTTTCATGTAGAAGAGAAAGCGTAAAGGACTGGGAATCATGTCCTGTAGAAGCTTGCATTGGAATTGGGGCTGATGGTGATAAGAATAAAAAAGTTAATATCTCATTTGGCCCTAAAGCTATAGCCGCGGCATATTTATTAGAAGGTACAGTGTTTTTTCGCATTAGCGAAGCAGTAAAAGACAATCAGTAGAGAGTATAATATGGGAAGCTTATTTTTTATTTCAAATGCTATTATTTTAATGTTTACTTTCATTTTACAAATTTGGGGAATTTATTGTTTATTCATATTTGGAAAAATAATTCTAACATTAGATAAATTATTCTTTTTTATGCCGATTTTTATCCCAGTAAAAAGTATAAAAATGAATATTAATGGTACTAATAATATTCATGGCTTAATTG
>JAILIC010000015.1 GCA_024695475.1 Treponema sp. | reverse complement strand
TAATACATCAAGAATGAAGCCTTCTTCTATCGCCTGCTTCATTGTGTAGACATAATGCGGCTTAAACTTTTTCGTTCCATCATCATTAAGAACAGGATTGCCATGTTCATCAATAACAGGCTTCCCGAACATTTCCAAAGTCTTGTTTTTAGGAGTCGCTGTGAAAGCGTAATAACTGGCGTTTTTTGCCATCTTTTTGCCTTCTATCAACTTATTGATTTTATCTTCAAGCTCATCATCGTCTTCATACTGATTACCGGACAAAGCGATGTTCATTTGTGTCGCAAGGCTTCCATTTTGGCTGGAATGGGCTTCATCAATTACAATCGCAAAGTTTTTGTTCTTGTAATCGTCAGTAATATCTTTAAGAATAAACTGGAACTTGTGGACGATTGTAATAATGATTTTCTTTCCTTCATCAAGGAGTGTTTTAAGAGTTCCGGAATCGGTCGCCCATCCAACCGTCGAACCGACCTGCATGAACTGTCTGATCGTGTTTTTAATCTGCTTATCAAGGTTTATACGGTCAGTTACGACAATTACGGAATCAAAAACGTAATTATCGTTTTCATCTTTAAGACTCACAAGTTGATGAGACAACCATGCAATTGAATTGGATTTTCCAGAGCCTGCGCTATGCTGAATAAGATACCTTGAGCCTGTCTTATTAATTTTGCTTTCTGCAAGAAGAGACTTTACAACCTGCAGCTGATGATAACGAGGAAATATTTGTTTATAAGAAACTTTTCCTGTGTCAGGGTCTTTTTCTTCCACGACCTGTGCAAAGTTTTCTATGATATTTGCAAGTTCTTTTTTAGTGAGAATATCTTTCCAGAAATAATCTGTCTTTATGCCGTTTGGATTGGGCGGATTTCCTTTTCCGTCGTTGTAGCCTTTATTGAATGGCAAAAAATACGATTTTTCTCCTTTGAGTTCCGTGCACATCTCAATTTCATTGTCATCAAGAGCAAAATGAACCATGCACCGTTTGAAGCTGAACAAGAGTCCGTCGTCCTCAGGTTTTCTGTCCTTCTTGTACTGGGCGACGGCATCCTGCACATCCTGTTTTGTGAGATTGTTCTTCAACTCACAGGTAATGAGAGGAAGTCCGTTCAAGAAAATTGCTAGGTCTAATGCAAGTTTGTCATTTTTGTATGAATAGCGAAGCTGTCTTGTAACCGAAAAAATATTTTTTTTATAAAGTGCTTCTGCTGTTTTGTTTCCCTTTGTAGGAGTAACTTGGAACAATTCAAGAGTTAGATGATTGTATTTTATGCCTTTACGAAGGAGTTCTATCACGCCTTTTTCAGAAAGCTGCTTGTGGAGACGCTCAAGAAACTTTGTTCTGTCCGTTCCAGAAAGAATACCGAGAGCTGATGCCTTTTTTTTCTGTGTATCTTCCAGATACCTGAACAACCGGCTTTCATCAATCGTATATTTGATGTTGTAGTCGTCATTTGTTCCCTGCTCAAAGCCGTTATGCTCCACAAGGTAGTTCACAATCAATGTTTCAAAACCGTTTTCTTTTGTGTTTGTAGGCATAATTAAACTTCCTCCGTACTTTTCACATTAAAAATCTTGATTAGTTTTTGTTTAATAGTTTCATCTGACAAGCCATCAATTGGATTTTTTAATATTTCAGAATAACGCTCATCTGGAATAAATTTTGCATTTGAATTATCAATTATAGAAATAATGAAATTCAATTTCACTAAGTTTTTTTGAGAAATATATTTTTTTATTTTTTCTGAAAATTCGTTTTTCTTTTCTTTAAAAAGGATTTGTGACGAGAGATTCTTTTTCAAGAACTCATGATGAGACGTTTCAACTTCAAAATCTAATTCAAATAGTTTATTTGCTATACCTACAGAGAAATCTTCCCTAAATGATTTCTTCATGATTTTGTATAACAACTCATGCTTTGTTAAAAGAGGATCTGCTGTATTTATTTTACTCAAATAGTATTCTTTGAATGAATCACAATAATCATTTGCTAACCTGAGTTCATATCCTGATTCTGCAAAATAACAGAGAATATTAAAAACATCATCTTTTTTATTAAAGAAATTTACCCACTGTGCTTTTGGAACTTTCTCTAATTCGCTTTCGATTTTTGAATAAAAAGTCTTATCTTTGGTTTGTTTCAAGATTTCAAGAGTTGTTTTTTTATTGTTCAATAGCGAAAGATTCTCATCTGAATTTGACTCTTCGATCAAATCATCAAATTCAATGAAACATTTTACTAAATCAGCTTTTTTGCTTTCGTCTACAAGTTCTAAACCATCTGATAATAAGTTATAGGGATTGGGAAACTTGAAGAAGGCCTTATTGTTGTCTATTATTGCTTCTTCTATAACAACACCTATGGTTTTGTAACTATGATTTTTTGCAAGATGCCAAATAAGTTCATAATCTCTAAAATCTTTACATAAAGTATAGAAATACTGTCCTAGATTTTCATTTCTATTCAATATTGTATTTCTAACTTCATTTAAACCAACTTGAGAATTTCCTGTTGCTCCGCTTGGTGCAAAATTTGTTAGAGGATCTATATATTTAACCAACAAATAAGCTGCAATTTTATACGAGCCGCTATTTTTTGCTTGATATACATAATGCCAATAAATAGATGCCTTTAATAGCGATTTTATCAAATCATCATTTTTTACTTCAACTTTCTGGAATGACTCTAAGCATTTCAAGCATATTGTTATATTTTGAACATTTAGATTATTTCCAGTCGTTAATGTTAATTTTAATTTTTGAAGAGTTTTGTCTAACGACCTCACTTTACTACTAATTGAACTTATAACATCTGGAATTGTATCAGGAATTTTATTATTTCCATCAATTATGGAAGCAATATCTTCATCAATTGTGGTCATGTTTTCTACATATCTTGAAACATCTACAGCTTTCTCTTTTTCATATCTGACAAGTTTTTCTAATCCAGCAAATCTTAATTCACTGTAATTTAAGTTTAATGTACATTTTTCACCTAAAGCTGTGATTATGGAGTCAAGCTTATCAAATATGGATTCTCCATTTTTATTTTCGTTTAGAATCTCTGCCGGAAGTTTTTCAGAAGCGTTTTTATTGAAAGTATTAATAAAAATATTGTCATCCTTTTTAATTGAAAGCGTTATTGCTAATGCTTTTGCAGATAGGGTTTGAAAATTTATCAATATATTATTTCTGACACTCTGAATATTTATATAGGATTTTAAAATTTCAAATCCCCTCTCGTCGGATTGATAAAATGCATCATAAAGAGTTTCTATAGTTACATATATAGAAGGTTCTTTCATATTTTTTAAGACATATCCTAAAACAGTATAAAATGCTTCCTTATGATTATCCCTCAATTTTTTTAATTCAACAGGAGTATTATTTAATGCTTTTTGAATTGGTGTTTGCAACAACAATTGCATTCCCTTTCTCTGATTTACATTAAATATGATGGCACTTAATTCCTGCGGAAGAGCATCTTTACCTGAGTATAAATCCAGTGAGTTGTTTGGAATTTTCTTTTCTAGCAAAGCTTTTGTAATTTCATCAGTAGATTTACCTTCAATATATTTTAGAGAAACATAATAGCACAGTGCCGCAAGTGAAGCATTATCTTTACA